>NZ_JBFULV010000083.1:0-29823 GCF_054049715.1 Rhizobacter sp. P5_C2
GGCGCACCGATGCGGAACGCGACCGGCGCCTGCGTCGGCGGCTGCCAGCGCAGCGCGATGTCGGCGATGGCCTGGCCGCGCTTCGACAGCGCCCCCGCCGGCGCGATGGCCGCGAGCTTGCGCCGGCCGCCGCGCAGCGCCGCGAGGCCGGGCGCCACGTAGCTGCCGTCGCCGACCCGCGCCACCACGTAGCCTTCGGCGCGCAGCCGCTCCAGTGCCCACAGCACCGTGTTGCGCCCGACGCCGAGGGCCAGCGCGTGTTCGCGCGACGGCGGCAGCCGCGCGCCGGGCGCGAAGGTGCCCTGCTCGATCGCGCCGCGCAACTGCAGGTAGACCTGCTGGCGCAGCGTCGCGGCAGATGAATTGGTTCCTCCAGGCATGGGCGATTGGTTCCTCATTGGATCCCGCAAGTGTCTACGATGCAGAACCAATCCGGAACCGAACGGGAGCCTCTCCATGAGCGACAAGACCAGCGACAAGATCGAGCGATTCATCGCCCTGCACCGCGGCCCGCGCGCCTTCGTGATCGCCAACGCCTTCGATGCCGGCTCGGCGCGCGCGCTGGCCGGCCTGGGCTTCACGTCGCTCGCCACCTCGAGCGGCGCGGCGGCCGCAGTGGCCGGCCGGCGCGACGGCCAGCTGACGCGCGACGAGGCCATCGCGCATGCCCAGGCCATCGTGCAGGCGGTCGACGTGCCGGTGTCGGCCGACCTCGAGAACGGCTTCGGCGCGACGCCGCAGGACGCGGCCGAAACGATCCGCCGCGCCGGCGCGATCGGCCTGGCCGGCGGCTCGATCGAGGACGCGAGCGGCGACGAGGCGAAGCCGCTGTACGACCTCGGCCACGCGACCGAGCGCATCGCCGCCGCGGTCGAAGCGGCGCGTGCCGTGCCGGGCGGCTTCGTGCTGACGGCGCGCTCCGAGAACTTCCTACGCGGCAAGCCCGACCTCGACGACACGATCCGCCGCCTGCAGGCCTTCGAGCGCGCCGGCGCCGACGTGCTGTTCGCGCCCGGCCTGCCCGACCTGGCCGCGGTGCGCACCGTGTGCAGCGCGCTGACGAAGCCGCTGAACTTCATGGTTGGCATCAAGGGCAAGTCGTTCAGCGTCGCCGAGCTCGAAGAAGCCGGCGTGCGCCGCATCAGCCTCGCGACCTCGCTGTACCGCGCCGCGATGCGCGGGCTGCTCGATGCCGCGACCGAGGTGCGCGAACGCGGCACCTTCACGTACCTGGAGCGCCTGTGAGCACGCCGCACGACTACCACGCCGAGGTGCACTGGACGCGCCACGACCAGCCCTTCACCGACAACCGCTACAGCCGCCGCCACGACTGGCATTTCGACGGCGGCGCGACGGTGCCCGGCTCGTCGTCGCCGCATTCGGTGCGCGTGCCGATGTCGGACCCGAGCGCGGTCGATCCGGAAGAAGCCTTCGTCGCGGCCCTCGCCAGCTGCCACATGCTGTGGTTCCTCGGCCTGGCCGCGAAGGCCGGCTGGGTGGTCGACGACTACCGCGATGCGGCGGTCGGCATCATGGAGCCGAACGCGCAGGGGCAGATCGCGGTCACCGTCGTCACGCTGCACCCTGCGGTGCGCTACGGCGGCGAGCGCCAGCCCGATGCCGCCGAACAGGCGCGGCTGCACCACGATGCGCATGCCAACTGCTTCATCGCGAACTCGGTGAAATCCGAAGTGCGCTGCGAGCCGGTGGCAGTCGACTGAAGAATCCCAGGAGCCGCGATGTACATGCCCCGTCATTTCGAAGAGACCCGGCCCGAAGTGCTGCACGAGCTGGTGCGCAGCCATCCGCTCGGGCTGCTGATCACCCAGGATGCCGACGCCATCCTGTCGGCGAATCCGGTGCCCTTCCTGCTGGAGCACGACGAGGCCGGCCGCGCGGTGCTGCGCGCCCACGTCGCGCGCGCCAACCCGGTGTGGCAGGCGGCGCGCCGCGATGTCGATTCGCTGGTGGTGTTCCAGGGGCCGCAGGCCTACGTGTCGCCGGGCTGGTACGCGACCAAGGCCGAGCACGGCAAGGTGGTGCCGACCTGGAACTACGTGATGGTGCAGGCGCGCGGCAGGCTGCAGGTGCACGAGGACGCGCCGTGGCTGCTGTCGCTGGTGACGCGGCTGACGCAGCAGCACGAGGCCGCGCTGCCGCGGCCGTGGGCGGTGGCCGATGCGCCGGCCGATTTCATCGACGGCATGCTGCGCGCGATCGTCGGCATCGAGATCCCGCTGGACGCACTGGTCGGCAAGTGGAAGGTGAGCCAGAACCGCTCGAGCGCCGACCGCGAGGGCGTCGCGGCGGGGCTGCGCGAACAGGGCGCGGCATCGGCCGGTGCGTCGGTCAATATGTCCAAGCTGGTGCAGCCCGGCGGCTGAAGACACGGGGGGATACTCGCGCTGCGCCGTCGCCTCGTCTGCCACGCGCACCGCACGATGAAATTCCTTCTCGTCCTGATCCTGCTGGGCACCGTCTTCGGTGCCCGTGCCGCGCCCCCGGTGCCCGACACGATCGCGCAGCGCCTGCAGGCCTGCACCGGCTGCCACGGCAAGGAGGGCCGCGCCGCACGCGACGGCTACCACCCGCGCATCGCCGGCAAGCCGGCCGACTACCTCTACCACCAGCTGCAGGGTTTTCGCGACGGCCGCCGCCAGTACGCGCTGATGACCGGCCTGCTCGATCCGCTGAGCGATGCCTACCTGCGCGAGATCGCCGCGTACTTCTCGTCGCTCGACCTGCCCTACTCGCCGCCGGCACCGGGGCCCGCGCTGCCGGCCGAGGTTGCGCGGCGCGGCGAAGCCCTGACGCGTGACGGCGACCCCGCCCGCAAGCTGCCGGCCTGCGCGCAGTGCCACGGCAGCGCGCTGACCGGCGTCGCGCCGGCGATCCCGGGGCTGCTGGGCTTGCCGCGCGACTACCTGGTGGCGCAGCTCGGCGCCTGGCGCACCGGCACGCGGCGTGCGCTCGCCCCCGACTGCATGGCCCAGGTGGCGCAGGCGCTGACGGCCGACGAGGTCAGCGCGATCGCGCAGTGGCTGGCGGTGCAACCGGTGCCCGAGCCGGCACACCCGGCGACGACGCTGCCGGCAGCGTTGCCGATTGCCTGCGGCGGCGTGCCCGACGTGACGATCCATGTGACCACGGCCGTGACGAAGGTGTCGCCATGAAGCGCGTGCTGATCGCGATCGCGCTGTTGATCGTGGCCGGTGTCGCGCTGGTGCTGGCGCTGAACTTCCGCGACGAGCCGCCACTGCTCGCCGATGCCGCGCCCTTCACCGCGCAGCAGGTCGCACGCGGCGAGTACCTGGCCCGCGCCGGCAACTGCGCCGGCTGCCACACCGAGCGCGGCGGCGTGCCGTATGCCGGTGGCCGCGGCATCGCGACGCCGTTCGGCACCGTCTTCGCGCCCAACCTGACGCCGCACCCGCAGCACGGCCTGGGCGGCTGGACCTCGGCGCTGTTCTGGCGCGCGATGCACAACGGCCGCTCGGCGGACGGCCGGCTGCTGTACCCGGTGTTCCCGTACACCGAGCTGACCCGCATCACGCGCGAGGATTCGGATGCGCTGTTCGCCTACCTGCGCAGCCTGCCGGCCGCCGACACGCCGAACCGGCCGCACACGCTGAGCTTTCCGTACGACACGCAGGCGGCGCTCGCGGTGTGGCGCGCCGCGTTCTTCCGGCCCGGCGCGGTGGCGCATGACGACACGCGCCCGGCGGCCTGGAGCCGCGGCGCCTACCTGGTCGAGGGGCTGGGCCATTGCAATGCCTGCCATTCGAGCCGCAACGCGCTCGGCGCGAGCTCGGGCATCGCGCTCGGCGGCGGGCTGATCCCGATCCAGAACTGGTATGCGCCGTCGCTCAACGATGCGCGCGAGGCCGGCGTGGCCGACTGGGAGTTGCCGAAGATCGTCGCGCTGCTGCACGACGGTGTGGCCGACGCGTCGCGCGGCGGCAGCGTCACCGGGCCGATGGTCGAGGTGGTGACCGGCAGCCTGCAGCACCTGAGCGCCGACGACCTGCTCTCGATGGCGACCTACCTGAAGGCGCTGCCGCCGCACGACGTGAAGGATCCGCCGAAGCCCATGCCGATCTCGGCCGCGGCGATGGAGCAAGGCGGCAAGCTCTACGAGCAGCACTGCGTCGGTTGCCACGGCAAGCAGGGCGAAGGCGCGCCGCCGGCCTACCCGCCGCTGGCCGGCAACCGCGCGGTGACGATGGCGTCGGCGGCGAACCTGGTGCACATCGTGCTGGAAGGCGGCTTCGCGCCGTCGACGCCGGCGAACCCGCGGCCCTACGGCATGCCGCCGTTCGCGACCGTGCTCAGCGATGCCGAGCTGGCCAGCGTGCTGAGCCACGTGCGCGGCTCATGGGGGAATGCAGGAACGGAAGTGTCGCCGCTCGATGTCGCGCGGCTGCGCAGTGGCCGGTGACCTGGTGTCGGCGCGTCAGATCAGCGCGCTGACCTGAACCGCGGCCAGCAGGCCCAGCCCGAGCGCCAGCAGCCAGCCCTTGACCTCGCCGCGGCGCTGCGCCGGCGGCAGCCGGTGCGGCCGGCTCAGCATCGCGAGCACCACCGACGCGCCGCCCGCCACGACGAACAGCACCGCCATCGCGAGGCTCAGCCCGCTGTCGGCACGCTGCTCGGCCATGCGCATCACGATGACGCCGATCAGCGCGCCGGCCCCCATCGACATCAGCGAATCGCGCGACGTGGCAACGGAGGAGGGGGACGGACCGGTCGACTGCGGCATGGGAGGCTCTCTGGAAGAAGCCGCCATTGTCCGCAGGCCGGTGCCGCGGCGGTCCGCGCAATACGTGGCGAATCCCACACCAGTCCCCGCCTTCACCCGCGCGATTGACGCGTCTGGCGGCCGCGGATAGGCTGCAGACCGCGAACGATTTCACGAATCAAAGGGGGAGCCACCACATGACTTGCCGCCGTTGCCGTCCGATCGCCGTCGCCTTCGGGCCGCCGTTGTTGCTGTCGTCGCTGCTCGCCGCCACCGGCGCGCAAGCCGCCGACGCGACCGACTACCTGAACCAGAAACTGTGGGTGCAGATCGGTGCGTTCCGCCCGAGCATCAGCTCGCACATCCAGGTCGACCGCTCGAATGGTGCCACCGCCGGCACCGACCTGCACCTCGAGGACGAACTGGGCCTGGCCGAGCACAAGACGCTGGGCACGCTGCTGGTCGGCGCGCGCTTCGGCGACCGCTGGCGCGCCGAGTTCGAGTACTTCTCGCTGAAGCGCAGTGCCGACAAGACGCTGCTCGATGCCGAGATCGTCGTCGACGACACCACCTTCCCGGTGTCGGCCTCGGTCGACAGCGAGTTCGACTCGAAGGTGGCACGCGCGAGTGTCGGCTACTCGTTCTACAAGACCGACGAGGCCGAGGCCGGCGCGGTCGCCGGGCTGCACGTGACGCGCTTCAAGTTCGTCGTCGAGGGGCTGGGCCAGGTCGACGGCAGCACCGTGGCGGTCCGCCGCGAGGAGGCCGCGCACACCGTGCCGCTGCCGACCATCGGCGTCTACGGCACCTATGCGTTCGCGCCGAGCTGGCTGGCCTCGGGCCGCGCCGATGCGTTCGCGATCGACTACAAGGGCCACAAGGGCCGGCTGCTGAACTTCCAGGCCAACCTGCAGTACCGCTTCACCGGCAACTTCGCGCTCGGCGTGGGCTACCGCTACGACCAGTACAAGCTCAACGAGACGCGCCGCGACCCGCGCGGCGAGGTGCGCTACACCTTCCAGGGACCGCAGGTCTTCATCGACGCCGGGTTCTAGCCAGCCCTGTGGAGACGACCGCGGCTTCGGCCGCTCCCGATCCCGCCGTCTTCCTGCACGTGCGGATCGTGCTCAGCATGGTGGTGAGCCTGAGCATCGCGCGCCTGCTGTCGGGCCTGGCGGTGTTCGTGCAGCACCCGGGCCGGCAGAAGGCGTACTGGGTGCACCTGCTGTGGGCGGCATCGACGCTGCTGCTGCTGGTGCACTTCTGGTGGTGGGAGTTCCGGCTCGCGCAGCTGGCGGTGTGGCGCTTCGAGATCTACGCCTTCGTGCTGTTCTACGCCGGGCTGAACTACCTGCTGTGCGCGGTGCTGTTCCCGAACGACCTCGATGAATACGACGGCTGGCGCGACTACTTCCTGTCGCGCCGCCGCTGGTTCTTCGCGCTGCTGGCGCTGAGCTTCGTGGTCGACCTGGGCGACACCTGGATCAAGGGCAGTGCGTTGCTGCCGAAGCTCGGGCTGGAGTACCCCGTGCGGGCGGCTGTCTACGTGCTGCTGTGCGGGGCCGCCGCGGTCATCCGCCACCCGATGTTCCATGGTGTGTTCGCGGTGGGCAACCTGCTGTACCAGGTGTCGTTCATCGGGCGGCTGTATGACGTGATCGAGTGACGCGACCACGGCGAGGCAGGCCGCCCGACCCGCGTGTCGAGTGCGAGAACGACGAGCGCCCGCGTCGTCAGGGCTTTGAGGCTGCCGCTGCGGGGGCCGATGCCGCAGGCTGGGCCGGCACCGGCACGATCACGCCGGGTGCGAGCGAGATCTCGTCCTGCACGCGCACGCCGGTGACGTAGTAGCGGGTGTCGCCGAAGCAGCTGCCCGGCAGCCCGACCTTCTGCTCGTAGTGCAGCGCGACGCGCTTGCCCATCACCAGGTTGACCTTGTCGGCGGTGGCCTCGTCCCAGATCGTGAAGCGGAACTTCTCGGGCGTGCTGCCGGGCAGCGACACCAGGGCCAGCTCGCCCTCCCAGGTCTTGCAGACCCAGCCCTTGCGGGACAGCTGCTGCACCCAGCCGGCGCGCTCGCCGTCGGAGTAGCTCCAGTTCATCACGCCGAAGAAATACAGCACCACCAGCCCCACCAGGACCAGGGGCACCAGCAACCATTTCATCGCGCGCATCGGGCTTCCTCCGGGGAACAGGGCTGGCCGTGCGTCGACACGCGCGGCTCGTTGTGCTGCGCGGGGAGTCTACCGTGGCCGCTACCCGGAACTGGGCGGTACAAGGGTTCGGGTCACCGCGTTCTCCGGCTCACGAGACGACTTGCGCGAGCTCGATCAGGTTGCCGAAGGGGTCGGCGATGAAGGCCAGCCGGCGGCCGATGACCGGCAGCTCGAACGGCTCGGTGACGATGTGGACCTCGCGGCGGCGCAGCTCCGCGACGCTGCTCTCCATGTCGGCGACGTTGAGGCAGAAGTGGTGAAAGCCGGCCAGGCGCAGGCTGTCGCCGAGGTCGCTGTAGACGGGCTTGGGGATCGGCCGCGGCTGGCCGTCGCCGAGGATCTCGACGAAGAAGTCGTTGTCGGTCGCCGGGGCCAGGTAGGCGAGCCGCTGGTCGGCATACGGCCACTGGTGCACGACGCGGAAGTCGAGCTTCTCGGTGTACCAGCGGACGGCCACCTCGAAGTCGGGCACGCGCACAGCGACGTGGTGCCCCTTCATCGAGGCGAACGGGCTGGCCGGGCGGGTGGCGGGGATGTTGACGGTGGGCATGGTGGGGTCCTCGTTGATCCGGGGTGATGAAAACTGCGATGACCGAAGCGTAGGTTTGAGTCTCGCGAAAGAGAATCGACGCCACCGGGGTGCACTCTGAACCCCCACTTCATAATCGCGCGCCATCCACGGAGGATCCCGATGAACCTGGAGCCGGTTGCGAGAGACAGCAAGCCGCCGATCAGCCTGCCCGGCCTGATCGCGTTCGAGAGCGTGGCCCGGCACATGAACTTCACGCGCGCGGCCGCCGAGATGGACGTGACGCCGACCGCGATCTCGCGCACCGTGAAGCAGCTGGAGGCCTCGCTCGGCATCCGCCTGTTCAACCGCACGACGCGCAGCGTGGGTCTGACCGAAGCGGGCGCGCAACTGCTGGGCACGCTGGCACCGGCGCTCGAGCAGATCCGCCGCTCGGTGCAGGAGGTGGGCGACGTGACGAGCGGCCCGCACGGGCTGCTGCGCATCAACACCTCGTACGTGGCCTACGCGTCGCTGATCGAGCCGCACCTGGAGCCGTTCATGAAGCGCTTCCCCGAGATCACGCTGGAGATGACCGTCGACAACGGGCTGAGCGACATCATCACGGGCGGGTTCGACGCCGGCATCCGCCTGGGGCACGCGCTGCAGAAGGACATGATCGGCGTGCCGATCGGGCCGTTGCAGCGGCTGCTGGTCGTCGGGTCGCCGGCCTACCTGAAGGCGCGCGGCAAGCCGGCGAAGCCGGAAGACCTGTTGCAGCACGACTGCATCCGCCAGCGCATCGGCAACCGCAGCCAGTTCTTCGCGTGGCGCTTCGGCAGCGCCAGCAAGACCGCGACGATCGAGGTGCAGGGCCGCCTGGTGTTCAGCGAGATGCGCTGCACGCTGGACGCCGCGGCCCAGGGCCACGGGCTCGCGTTGGCCTTCGAGCAGTTCGCGCGGCCCGCACTGCAGGCCGGCCAGGTGGTGCCGGTGCTCGAGAAGTTCACGCGCCCCGCCGAGGCCTTCTACCTCTACTACCCGAACCGCGGGCAGATGCCGGGCAAGCTGCGGGCGCTGATCCAGTTCATGCAGGCGGTGGACTGGAGCGCCCCTTGACGCTTGCTTGCCCGCCTCACGCCGCCTTCAGCTGCGCCGTGTCGATCGGGAACGTGCGCAGCCGCTTGCCGGTGGCGGCGTACACCGCATTGAGCACCGAGGCCGCGACAACCGCCGTGCCGATCTCGCCGACGCCCACCGGCGGCTGCTCGCTCGGCACGATGTGCACCTGCACCTGCGGCACCTCGCTGATGCGCAGCGGCGGGTAGTCGTGGAAGTTGCTCTGCAGCACGCGGCCGCGCTCGAAGGTGATGCTGCCGTACAGCACCGCGGTGAGGCCGAACAGCAGGCCGCCCTGGACCTGCGCCTCCACGCCGTCCGGGTTGACCGGCAGGCCGCAGTTCACCGCGCAGACCATGCGGTCGACCTTGACGCTGCCGTCCTTCGCGACGCTGACGTCGGTGACCAGCACGGCATGCCCGCCGAAGGCCTCGGCCACGCAGACGCCGCGGCCTCGACCCGCCGCCAGGGGTTCCCCCCAGCCGGCCTGGGCCGCGGCCAGCCGCAACGCGGCGAGCGCATTCGGGTTCTTCGCCAGCATGCGCTCGCGAAAGCGCACCGGATCCACCTTGGCCAGCACGGCCAGCTCGTCGATGAACGATTCGACGACGAACACATGGTGCGTCGGCCCGACGCCGCGCCAGTTGCCGGTCAGCAAGCCCTTCGGCGGCTCATGGCGCACGTACTCGACGTACTTGTTCGGGATGTCGTACGAGGAGCCCGCCATGTCGACCGCGTCGGCGTCGAGCCCGTTGGCGACCCACTGCGGCGCATAGCGGCCGATCACCGACGAGCCGGCGGTGCGGTGGCTGAAGGCCACCAGCTCGCCGCGTTCGTTCAGCGCAGCCGCCATCTCGTCGCGGAAGTACGGCTTGTAGGCATCGTGCTGGATGTCTTCTTCGCGGCTGAAGACGAGCTTCACCGGGTAGCGCACGTTCCTCGCCAGTTGCGCCGCGGTCACGATGTAGTCGACGTCGAGCTTGCGGCCGAAGCCGCCGCCCAGCAGGAAGTTGTGCACCGTCACCTGCTCGGGCTTCAGGCCCAGCGCTTGCGCGACCATCGCCTGCGCGCGGACGGGCGCCTGCGTGCCGGCCCAGATCTCGCAGCGGCCGGGGGTCACGTGGATCGTGCAGTTGAGCGGCTCCATCGCGGCGTGCGCGAGCGGCGGCACTTCGTAGACGGCACTCAGGCGTTGCGCGCCACCGGCAAGCGCCTTGTCGACATCGCCCTCGCGCGTGGTGACCAGGCCGGTGCCTTTCAGCGCCTGCGCCAGTTGCTCGCCCCACAGCTTGCTCGAGAAGTCGGCCGACGGGCCTTCATCCCACTGCACGTCCAGTGCGGCCAGCCCCTTCTTCGCCGCGCCCTGGTGGTCGGCGATGACGGCCACCGCGGTCTCTGAGCTGACGACCGCACGCACACCGTTCACTGCCCTTGCCTTGCGATCGTCCATCGATCGGAAGCGGCCGCCGATCACCGGGCAGTTGGCCACCGCCGCGAACTTCATGCCCTTCACCTGCGCGTCGATGCCGAACAGCGCGGTGCCGTTGACCTTCGACGGCGTGTCCAGGCGGTGCACCGGGCGGCCGACGAGGCGGAAGTCGGCCGGCGATTTCAGCGGCGCGTCCTTCGGCACCGGCAGCGTGGCCGCCTTGGCGGCCAGCACGCCGTAGCGCAGCTGGCGGCCCGTGGGCACGTGCCGGATCGCGCCGTTCGCTGCAACACACTCGCCTTCGCCCACCTGCCAGGTCTGCGCGGCCGCGCTGCGCAGCATGGCCTTCGCGGTGGCGCCGGTCTGGCGCAGCACCTTCCAGGCGCCAGGCATCGAGCCCGACCCGCCGGTCACCTGGATCCCGTACAGCGGATGGCCGTAGCGCTTCTCGTCCGGCGGCGCCTGTTCCAGTTTGACCTCGGCGAGATCGACCTCGAGCTCCTCGGCGATCAGCATCGGCACCGAGGTGAACGTGCCCTGCCCCATCTCGACCAGCGCGACGACGATCGTCACGCTGTCGTCGGCACCGATGCGCACATAGGCGTTGGGCGCGAACACCGCGGGCGCCGCGCGCTTTGCGGCCGCCGCATTCGCGTCGGGCAGGTGGAACGAGAGCACCAGCGCACCACCGGCCGCCGAGGCGGACGCGAGGAAGGAACGGCGCGACAGCGCGGCGCCATCAGCCGCGACGGATTTCGAATCGTGCATGTCAGGCTTTCGGTGCGGCGAGTTCGCGGGCGGCCTGCTTGATCGCCTCGCGGATTCGCACGTAGGTGCCGCAGCGGCAGACGTTGCCCGACATCGCGGCATCGATGTCGGCATCGGTGGGCGCCGGGTTGTCGCGCAGCAGTGCGGTGGCGGCCATGATCTGGCCGGACTGGCAGTAGCCGCACTGCGGCACTTCCTTGATCGTCCAGACCTTCTGCACCTGGCGGCCCACGGCGGTCTGCCCGATGGCCTCGATCGTCGTGATGCGGCGGCGGCCGATCGATTCGACCGGCGTCACGCACGAGCGGATCGGCTGCCCGTCGAGGTGCACGGTGCAGGCGCCGCACAAGGCCATGCCGCAGCCGAACTTGGTGCCGGTCATGCCGAGCACGTCGCGGATGACCCACAGCAGCGGCGTGTCGGGGTCGATCTCCACGGGGCGCGGCGTGCCATTGATGTCGAGCGTGGTTTTCATCGCAGGTCCTTGGGCTTCATTTCGTCGCGAGGATCCAGGCGGCAAGCGCGTCCAGGTCGGCTGGTTGCACCTGGGCCTGCGCCGGCATCGGGATCGCGCCCCACTTGCCCGAGCCGCCGGCCTTGATGCGGGCGGCCAACTGCTTCGCATCGACGCTGCCATCGGCGTACTTCGCAGCGATGTCCTTGAACGACGGGCCGACCAGCTTCCTGTCGATCTGGTGGCAGGCGGTGCAGGCGTACTTGCGGGCCAGGGCTTCGCTGGCGAACGACGGTGCGGCGAGTGCAACGCCGAATGCGGCCAGGGCGGCAACGCGGACGAGGGAAAACATCGGGGACCTTTCGCGAGGAGGTGAATGCATGGCTGGTGCCGATCGGAGCGCAGTCTAGGGACGCGTCTCCTCGTCGGGTAGCGCTGTGCGCGCGATGGCGTGTGAACCGGATGTCGATAGTCAGCGCGCGGTGCGGCGGGTAACGCCGCGGCAACCGTCGGTGGACGCGCTGACAAAAGCCTCGGCAGGGCGCCGAGGCCATTCGGCCGGCCGAGGGTGGCCGGCCGGGGAACGCGTGCGATCAGCGGGCCAGCTTGGCCGCGATCTCGGCGACGTGGCGGCCCTGGAAGCGGGCGCCTTCCAGCTCGTTGGCCGACGGCTGGCGCGAACCGTCGCTGCCGGCGATCGTCGTCGCGCCGTACGGGCTGCCACCGGTCACCTCGTCGAGCTTCATCTGGCCTTGCCATGCGTACGGCAGGCCGACGATCACCATGCCCTGGTGCAGCAGCACGGTGTGCGTGCTGAGGATGGTGCTCTCCTGGCCGCCGTGCTGCGTCGCCGTGCTGGCGAACACCGAGCCGACCTTGCCGACCAGCGCGCCGGTGAACCACAGCGGGCCGGTCTGGTCGAGGAAGTTCTTCATCTGCGCGGCCATGTTGCCGAAGCGGGTCGGCACGCCGAGGATGATCGCGTCGTAGGTCGGCAGTTCTTCGACCGTCGCGATCGGCGCGGCCTGGTCGAGCTTGAAGTGCGAGGCCTTCGCAACGGCTTCGGGCACGATTTCCGGCACGCGCTTGATGTCGACGGTGGCACCGGTGCCGCGCGCACCTTCGGCGACGGCCTGGGCCATCGTCTCGATGTGACCGTAGCTGCTGTAGTAGAGGACGAGAACCTTGGCCATGCTTGCTCCTGGTTGATGGGCTGAGCGCATTCTGGGCGCGTGCCGCCGGCGCGGATTGCACGGGGGCGAACGCAGGCTTCAAAACGGTTGAACAGCCGGGGCACGCCGTCCTACAACACCACGCGTGCTTCCGCCCTGATGGACGGCCCCGTGTCCTGGGTCGATTCAGGAACATGAAGCGCAGCATCGAGGCCAGGTGAACGGCAGTCTCGCGTTCACGCTCGACAAGCAGACCGCGTGCCCTTGGGTCGTGAGTGTGTTGCCCCACCGGCGGCAGCACTCGTCCGTGCCACAAGCATTCTTCGATGCAAGACCCTCAACGCGGCCATCCCGCAGGGACACCCTCATGAATCAGCTTTTCCGCCTCATCACTTCGCGGACAGCGTTGGCCTTCGCCCTGCTGCCGGCTTTCGTCGCCGGCTGCGGCGGCAGCGGCTCAACCGATCCGATCCTCGGGACTCCGAGCGTCGCCGTCGTCCCGCTGACGGACAGCACCCGCCCGACGGTGGTCCTCACCACGCCTGCGCCGGGCGCCGCCGGCGCGCCGACCAACGCGAAGATCACGGCCACCTTCAGCGAAGCCATGGCGCCTGCGACCGTCTCGGGCACCAGCTTCCTCGTGACGAACACGACGGCCGGCTCGGCAGTCACCGGAACCGTGAGCTACTCGGCCTCGGCGAAGACGGCCACCTTCACGCCCACGGGCGGCCTGCTCGCCGCCAACGCGCAATTCACGGCGACCGTCATGACAGCGGCCACCGACCTGGCCGGCAACGCCCTGGCGGGCAACACCGCGGTACTGCCAGCCGCGGGCAGTCACACCTGGAACTTCGCGACCGGCGGCGCCGGCGATCTCGCGGCGCCCACCCTGACGACCCTCAGTCCGCCCGATGCAAGCACCGGCGTGTGCCTGACCAAGTCCGCCAGCGCCACGTTCAGTGAACCGATGGATCCCGCGACGATCGACACGACGACCTTTGTCGTGACCGACAACGGCGCAGCGGTCCCGGGCATCGTGACCTACGACGCGTCGAACAGGGTGGCCAGCTTCGCGCCGTCGAATGCGGCCGGCTTTGCGCCCGGCAAGTCGTTCGTCGTCACGGTGAAATCCGGAACCCAGGGCGTCAAGGACCTGGCCGGCAATGCGCTTGCCAGTGACGGTGTGTGGAACTTCACCACCGGAACGCAGGCTTGCGTCGCCGGCATCAACCTGCGCTCCGCGGCATCGTTCGGTGCGTTCGGTGGGGGTGCCGGGGTCACGAACCAGGGCATCAACACGGTCATCGGTGGCAACCTCGGAACCACCGCGGCGTGCACGCTGGTGACCGGCCTCCATGACGCGGGCAACGTCTACACGCAGACGCCGTTGAACATCGGCTCGGTGAACGGCAGCATCAACTGCGCCCCGCCTGCGCCGGGCACGTCGTCGACGATGGCGATCGCGACGCAGGCCCTGGCAGACGCCCAGGCCGCGTACAACGCCCTTGCGGCCCTGCCCCCTGGCAGCGACCCCGCTGCGGGCCAGTTGGGTGGGCTGGTGCTGCCCGCGGCCGTCTACACCGCCGCAGGCGGAACCTTCGCCGTCACGACCGCAGACCTGACCCTGGACGCGCAAGGCGACACCAACGCCGTGTGGGTGTTCCAGAGCGCCTCCGCGCTGACCGTGGGCCTGGCAGCGACACCGCGCCGTGTGCTGCTGATCAATGGTGCCCAGGCCGCCAACGTCTACTGGCAGGTGGGCAGCGCGGCACGCATCGAGGACGGCAGCACGATGGTGGGCACGATCATCGCGCCCGCCGGCGTCACGGTCTCGACCGCCGGCCAGACCATCCAGACGACCCTCACCGGGCGAGCGATCGGGCTCACCGCGTCGGTGACCCTGGTCAACACCACGATCGTCGCCCCATGAGCGCCCTCACGACAACCCGACTCCGTGGCCAGTCCAGGAACACCAAGATGAACAAGACCCATGCCCTGCACCTGATCGGCCTGGCCGGGCTCGGCTCGCTGATGACCCTCGCCGGCGTGCCGGCCCGTGCGCAGGAGGGCGGCTACTTCTATGGCGGTGCCTCGCTGGGCCAGTCGCGGGCGAAGATCGACGAGGAGCGCATCGGCGCCGGCCTCGCGAACGCAGGCTTGACCATGACCTCGATGACGCGCGACGAACGCGGCACGGGCTACAAGGTGTTCGGTGGCTACCAGCTCAATCGCAACGTCGCGATCGAAGGCGGGTATTTCAACCTCGGCAAGTTCGGCTTCTCGTCGACGACCACGCCGGCAGGCACCTTGAACGGACAGATCAAGCTGCAGGGGCTGAACCTGGATCTCGTGGGCACCTTGCCGCTGGTCGGCGGCCTCTCCGCCATCGGTCGAGTCGGAGCGCAATACGTCAGCGCGCGCGACACGTTCAGCGGGGGGGGCGCCGTCGCCGTTCTGAACCAGAACCCGAGCAAGCGCGCCGCGAACTACAAGTTCGGGGCCGGCTTGCAGTACGAGTTCAGCCCGGCGTTGCTGGTGCGTGCCGAAGCCGAGCGCTACCGCATCAACGACGCTGTGGGCAACCACGGTGACGTGGACCTGCTCTCGGTGAGCCTCGTCATTCCGTTCGGCCGGACTCCCCGCGAGGCACCGCGCGCGTTGGCAGCACCGGCCCCTCCTGTCGAAGCGGCACCAGCGCCCGCGCCGCCGGTTGTCGTCGCTGCGGCCCCGGTTGCGCCCGTTCCCTTGCCTGCGGAGCGGCGACGGGTGCGCTTCTCTGCAGATTCGCTGTTCGCCTTCGACCGGGCGGACGTGAAGCCCGAAGGCCGCCAGGCCCTCGACCAGTTCTCGAAGGAACTGGCCGGCACCAGGTACGACGTGATCACGGTGGAAGGCCACACCGATCGACTCGGAACGAGCGCCTACAACGAGAAGCTGTCGGCGCGTCGTGCGGAATCGGTGAAGGCCTACCTCGTCGGCCCCGGAGGGCTCGACTCGGCCAAGGTCTCGGCGACGGGCATGGGTGAATCGACCCCCGTCACGAAAGCCGGCGACTGCAAGGGCGCCAAGCCGACGGCCAAGCTGATCGCCTGCCTCCAGGCGGATCGACGCGTCGAGGTCGAGGTCACTGGAACGCGTTGAGCATCACGCCCTGCCGCGACGACCGCCCGTCAGAACGGCAGAAGCCACCTAGGTGATGTCAACAACGCACTTCTCCCCTCGTATGAGCAACCTCTTCATTTCGAGTGAATCTCCCCCAACGTAAACAAGATCTGAATTCTTGGTCATTGTTTACATCTTCAAGGGGTGGAGGGGGCGGGAAGTTATCCACAGCGGCCATAGCTGCATCTTCGTGTCCGCTCCCTCGACTGAACCGGTCACGGGTTGCATCGGCGGACGGGCGACCGCGCGATGAAGCGTCGCACGCGGTGGGCCCTCGTCGTGGGTGCATTGGTGGCGCTTGCGGCACTGGGAGTGGCCGCCGTTCGCTATCCTGGGTGGATGTTCTGGAGCACCGTTCCCGTGAACGAAGAGATAGGCCACAAGTGAGGTGTACCTGACCGCGACCCAACGACTACCAGCGGTTCTTCCTGCGTGCGACCAGTCGCGCGCCGGCGCGGACGCTGGCATTTCGGATATCTTCCGGAGCGCGACGTGACTTCGTCAATCACGCCCCTAGCCGCAAGGGCTGCGCGGAGAGCAGTTTCCGCTTCAGATGGAATCCAACTTCATCGCTCCCGAAAACTCGCGTTCAACCGCCAAAGCGGAGCCTGCTACTACTGCGGCCTCCAGATGTGGCTCGATGGTGCGCCGGGCCCCGCATCATTGCGTTGCACGGCTGAGCACCTGTTTGCTCGCAGTGAGGGCGGAGGCGACGGACCGCTTGTCGCAGCGTATTGGCACTGCAATCGAACACGGCGCAAACGCCCGCCGGCGCCCGAACGCTATCGTGCGGATGGTGTTGCGCCGACTACAGCGGGGGAGCTTGGATGCCAGTGTCCGTGTTGGCGTGGGCGAGTGCGTTGGCCAATAAAGGCGAAGGTTCCCCGCCCCAAGTGGAGCAGCGATCGGAATAGGATTGACAGAAGACCCTTATCAGGCAGTTGATGCCCGCCAAAACCGGCAACGGATCGCCCCCACGAAACTTGCCTCTGGCAGACTCGACAGCCCTAGCATCCAGACGCGCAATCGTGCGTTGTCGCGATCAAGATTTGCCCGACACGATGACCGATCGATCCCAGAAACTCTTGGAGGCTGCGCTTGCCGGCGTTGCTGAGGTGCAAGCTTTCGATGCAAAAACAAGGCAAGCCTTCTTGAAACAATGCGGACCAATACCGCCAAACGTGCCTCTCAAGGACGGGGCTTTCGTGCTCACGACGGCTGAGGGCCTGGACGCGATCCATCAGTTTGGCCTCGCCTGGCGCTCCACGTCACCGAGCGCGAAACCGAATCTCACCGAAACATCGGCGTCGACTTGGGCTCTCATGGCATTTGGCGAGATGATTGCAGCCGCGCCTCTGAGTGACCTGAAGACAGCCGCACTGCACCTGCGGCAGCATTTGGATGCGCGGCTTGCATCGCTATCTCAAAACGTCGTCCATTCGTTCCCGTGCCGCATCTTTGACGATGTCTCCATCGGTGAGTTCAGCCTCGGCCCTGTGAAGCTTTGGCCCCCGAATGCATGGCTCGACGACCTAGAGGCGCGTGCGAACGGCAAGACTCCTTGGGCAGGGTCGCTGCGTGACCTCCTTCGCAATCCCGACCCTAGCGCGGCCGGGTACGAAGCGAGGAGGGCCTCTATGCCCAAAAGAGCAACCGAGGTTCTGGATGCCATCGGCGAGTGCAATTGGGTTGCAACCGTGGCGATTCTAGGCGCCGCGCCCGACAGATCAAGAGAGAGAGCCGCCACGGCTGTCCGCCTCGCGCTAGACGGACTTGGCGTTCAGATGACTCTTCGAGACGCGCGAAATCTTCGAGGCCCGGGCGATGAACTCCGTGCAACGCGGACGTTTTCTCTATCGCAGGCCGACGGCCGGGATCTCAACATTGCGGTCAGTTTGGACCTACCGAGGCTGGCAGGTGTGCCCGGGCAGGCAAGAAGTCAGGTAGCTCGGTCGCAGCCGTATCGAGACGCAGTCGGGAAGGCTCTTATAGAAATTACTTCTCCACGGCAACTTTCTAAGAAGGAACCGCCACTGCTCCAGCGGTGGTGCGACGCGCTCTTCTGGTTCGGTGAGGCTCGACGCGATACGACCGATTTCATGGCGATTGTTCGATATGGAATGACACTCGATGTACTGGCGAAAGGTCTGAAAGCAAGAGGTATCACCAAACTGCTTTGCGCGTTGTTTACGCGGGCGCCCGACGACAAGGTCGTAGTTGACGGCACAACGCTCGATACACTTGTTAAACGAATCTACGAGGAGTGCCGATCGCAACTTGGGCATGGTGGCCGGGCGGCCTTGCTTCAGGATCTCCCGGTATCGCGAGAGCAGGTGGACCATCTGACTTCCATTGCTCTGGAGACGTACCTGATGTGCCTCGACGCATATCGAGGAGACGACATTTACGAAGACTTCGTGGCGGCTATCCCAGCACTTCTTCCGGATTGCCCGCCAAGCGTTTGAGCCCTTGCGGAAATGCTGATCAATTGCCGGCTTCCCGGCACGCCACGTACATGCGTGAAGGCATCGACCCGAGAGGCACAGAACAATGAGTCAGCGAGCTTTGCGAGCGCCGAACGTGCGATGAAGCCTGCAATCTTCTGCGCATGCGGACGCGCTCGAACGAGGTCAACGGGAACCGGGGATGCCAGCGACTGTTTTGCCATGGGCAAGTGCGTTGCCTGCGGCGCCGCGGTGGGCGGTACCGTCGGCTTGGCCTGCAGACAGGCGCTATACGAGTGACCGCACCATCTTGGAAATCGATTCATGCCCCTTCGTCTTGATATCAACCACTTGTGCCTTGGCTTCGGCGACGACTCTCAGGGCTTTTATATCTACTTGTTGGACAACCGCATTCCTACCGACCCAACGTTTGTTGGAGGCGTTCGCTATGTGCGCCACGCGACGTACCTCGAGTGCAAGAACATGGTTTCCGATGGGTATGGGCCGGTTCTACTAATCCTTCTAGCGCAAGAGGCTCGCAGACTCGGTCTCCAAGGCGTCACTCCCGACGCCAAGAGGAACAGCGCAGAGGCGGTGAACTTGGTTGCGAAGATGTCAGCCAATCCTCCACCGGGCATCAACATCGTCACCGCGCCAATGCTGAAGCACGCGGACCCGCAACTCAATGTTCTCTGCCGTGTAACCCATGAGGTTGTTGACGAGGACAGGGCCCGGCGAAGGTTTGAAACGCATCAGGGAAAGGGCTGGAGAGGGTGGCTCTTTCGCTGGATGCATCCGGTGGAGGGCATGGCTAAGATGTGGTTGCAGCCAGACGATATCCGTCGGTTCATGAAGGCCGACTATCTAGGCCGAAGCGACGATGCCTTCCGTTGACCTGGACAGGTTCTTGTTGGCGTCGGCAGTTCATCAAACGTCAGTAGGTCGGTGCTTGCTGCCACCCTTTCACCGTGGCCCTGATAGCGTCTGAGGCGTCTTGGCGTTCAGGTGCCGGAGATCGGGTAGCGTTCCGCCGTGTACTGCGCAGGCCCCGCGACCGTTACCCGCCGCAGCGATGCGAATCATGTCGAAGGTCGCCGCTTTCGCGCTGCTCTGTAAGCGTCCAGCGAAGTCATGTTGATTTGCAAGGAGTGGCATAGGACGCTCGTGTCCGCTTAATGCTTGGTGGACACGATCCTTGTTGCCGCTCGCTTCAAGATGGGATGGCCGGAAGCATACCCAGAACGATCCTTTTGATGTCGCCAAGCCACGGCGGCGGCGCCCTCAACTCTCCAGCCTCTCCGCCGCCTTCAGCCATTGCAACAGACTCTCATGACTTGATTGCAGAAGCTGGTCCTGAAGTGCGATGACACGCCTCAGCATTTCCCCTCGGTCGGTGACCTCCTGCTCCTCAGCCTCACGGAACAGAGACGTCAGCAGACCAGGCAGTGCCTCCGGTCCATCATAGGAGAAGCCCTGCACACCGGAGAACTGAGCCAGGACTTCTGCGACCTCCAGAGCCTGGGCTGGGTCGGAGTCGGCTAGCCGGAAGCACCATTTCTCCAGGCCATGGAACCCTCCCTGATGCTTGATTTCATTGGCGCGCTCAAGCGCACGTTGCAAGAACGAGATAGGGATTGGTATTGCGGGACCGTCCTCGTCCTCTCGAAACAGTCGAGACATTCCAGAGAGCGCTTGGCTGGCGCCGACATCGTCGTCCATAGCGGCCATCAGGCCGACCATGCACGTATCGAATAGGTCAGCTCTTCGACTATTGGCAAACCACACCATACAAGCACCGCTCCAGGCACCTTCGTTGGCTAGTTGCTTCAACTCGGCACTCAGAACGGAGATATCGATCCGCCAAGACAGCGTAGCGAGGGCCGACAGACGTGCCCAAGACTTAAGCGCAGGAGCGGCACCGGTCGCCTTCATGGCATCAAGCATCGGCTTCACATCTTCGAAGCGCTCAGCACAGAAGTAGTAGATGCAGCGTTCGGCGCTCTTCCATATCCTGGCGTCGTCGCAATCGACGATGTTCTCCAGCAGTCTCCACCCCTCAGGGAACTTGGAGATGAAGTAGGCCAGTCGCCTAAGCACCATCGCCCTGACCGCCGGATGAGGGTCGACAGATAGTCGGACAAGAAGTGGCATGAGGATTGCGGGGAGAGCTAGGCCTTCTTCGAGGCGTTTCGTGCCAATGACCATCAAGCTATCGGCCAACTCTCCGCGCGCACAGTTCAGCCCGAGAGACTCAAGATCCGTTTCCGCCACCCTGACGCTAGCTGGGTCGTCGGCGTCCACTGACCCTACCGCCCAGAAAACCATACGAGTCGCAAGCTCATCGTCCTGCGCCAAGCAATGAGCGCAACCCTGGAGTGCCGCCATGCCAACGCGAGTACCGCGCCAGCGGAACTCATGCCGCTCCAACTCTTGTAGCACTTGGAGCGCGAGTTGGTCTGTATCGGTGTCCTCGGTAGGAATTGAGTCCTGTTGCTGCTGCAAATTTCCCCGCACCTGCTGCAAATATCTCGCGACACCCTCAAAGATTGCCGCTTGATAGCGAGCATCGAGCTCGCCCCAGTCGTTGGTCAGAAGGGCCATGAAGCGAGCTGGCTGCTTCGTAGCCGCTGTTTGGACTTGACCGACTAGGGCAGAGAGTCCGCCGGTCAGGTCGTAGCCAATTCGATTCCATCCGAGTTCCTGCGCTCCACGCAGAAGCAACAGAAACGCGCGGTCACTCAGCACCATTAGCTCCACAGCGAGCAGTGGCGGCTTGACCCACCCGCTCCAACTGCGAATCTTCGGACTTCGATTCGGTGGACCCAGTTCGTTCCCTAAACGGGCCAATGCTCGAACAACCTCTTCCGACCTGAGGGGCGCTGGAATGGAGTCGAGCAGATCGAACTTCTCCCTCTTCACATACTCTTTGTCTGCATCGCCGTACCGCTCGATGCGTCTGCAGATACCTAACTCAACGCTCTCCGCCACATCGGGCACCATGTAGGCACTAGCCCGAATCAAGCTCCCGAGCTCAAAGGAATCGAAGTCAAAGTAGAGGTCTGTTCGCGTGAGAACTGCTCTTGCTATCGCCTCATTTCCCTGGGGATGCCTGATCAAAGCGACGGCTCCCATGTACCTCAAGCCGCCACACGGATTGAGGCAGATATGCATGCCATTGCGCCGCCACCAATCGCTTCTGCTCGCGGCATGGTGCAAGATGGCGAACTCGACGGCGCTGACGAAGATATTCCCGCTGGAGCGATGCCGCAGGTCATCAACTGAACGAGGCTCTTCGTACGATGTGTGCTCAAGGAACTCTTGATTCCAAGATATCGGCTCGCCTTGAGGATGAGTCTTGTCGCGACTCAGCACATGCGACCAGCGCTCCAATGCTTCCACGCCTTGATCCAGCAGCCACTCGGACCGCTTGAAACAGCCAAGAAGAAATTCGTTCTTCTCGAACGAATTTTCAATCCTTATCGCCGTATCGAACTTGTACGCTCGAATCGCGTCGTCGGTCACATCCTGGGTGAGATAGTTCCACAGTACTTCGTCACCACTCCCCGTCGCCGAGATGACCTTCTCCAAGGCATGACCAACAAAGTCGTACGTCTCAAACGGCAAACGACAAAGTGCATCGAGCAGAGGCAACAGCCTCCACCAATTGCGCGGCTGTGCCCCGTGGAGTTGCAGACCAATGAGGCGCCGTCGTGCATTCGCGTCAAACCAGTCCGAGCGAGCCGCTTTCTCCCAAAAGGTAATAACCGCGTCCTCTTCCTCCTGTAGCCAAGCACCTACTCGCCGAATGTGAATCTGCAGCCAGTCCACGTTGCGCTCCGCTTCCCAGATTGGGACCAAGTGGCCGTGCAGAAAGTGGAACCACTTGACACTTCGCACCGAGGAATAGAGCGCCCGGAACAAGTGGTCATGGCTCCTGTAGAGGTAGCGGACAAGATTCCAGTCCTCCTCTTCAGGCTCGACTTCTGAAAATGACTCCGCGAGAAGGCGCTTCAGATGAAAGGCGACCTCCGAATCAAACGCCGCCCTCATCTGTATTCGAAAGTCCTTCACATCGGAACTTCGGAGATGAGAGAAGAACGCTCGCACCGCTGGCCGCACAAAGGGCACCGCTGGCAGTGCTCTGATGAACTCGGCGAGAGATAGTCCTCTCCGCCTCGCACCCCTGACAGCCAAGGCATCCGGGAGCGTCTGGTGGCCGAAGCCGCACCATCCGGCACGTCCGGAAAAAAGAACTCGGGCACTCAAGAGCGCCTGCACGGTCTCGTCACCTAGCTTGATGCTTCGGCGGTCCACATCCAACCGCCGCTTCATCAGCATGGTGGTTGCAATGGCCTCAATGCCTTCCATGGCTGAGTCGCCGAGACGCTCTTCCGAAAGCACCACAGCATCCAAGTAGTGCTCAGTCAGGTCTTGCGCGCTGACCGCATTGCTTCTGCCTCCGCGCTCAACAACCTCCCGATAGAGGGCCAAGTTTCTAGGATTTGGAAGCAAACCCCTCGTGTTCGCATCGAGGCGGTCGCAGTCTATGCCCCACCCCTCGAGTGTCGGCCTGACAGCACTATCCCAGTCGAGCAAGCCAACCTCGACCTTCGCGGCCCACTTCCGCGACTTCAGCTTGTGGTTGTACTGAAGGTCAAAGCTCCGACATGCCGCAACGATGGTTATGTCTGGCACCAGGGCCAACCGGTCGACTAGGGCCAGGAAAAACTTCAGGCTCTCGGTTTCGCGAGCCAGAGAAAGTACATCCAAAGAGTCAATGACAACCACGACTCGCTTGTGCTCCGAGGCTCCGGACACTAGGGAAAACAAGTCCTTCGGGAACCCCAACTCGACTCGGCCGTGCAGGCTGCCTGATTCTGCGAACTCACGGGCCTGAACAAAGACCGGAACGATATCCGCACGCTTCTCAAGTTCGTCGAGAAGCGACAGCAAAACACAGGTTTTCCCAGCGCCTGGTCCATCAGTAAGCAGAACCGTGGTCGCCTTTCCGTCAATGCAGTTCAACAGCTTTGACACGGCCTCACGGTCAAAGTGCAGCCCTCCGATGTCTCGCGGCCATTGCCGACCAATTGACGAAAGCGCGCAAAGTTCCCTTTCGATGTCTACCAGCGCTTTAGACGCACCTAGCGCACAACCAGAGGCGCCCAGCAGCGCAATCAAGTCACTCTTCCTGAAGCGAGACTTCGCGGGCATGGTCGCACCGTCGCCCACCTTGCCAGCGGCCTCGTCAAAACATCGCCACAAGGCATTGAATGCATCAGGCTCGCGGGTCACTATGGCTCGCAGCAAAACGCGAGCCTCTTCTCGGACATCCTCGATTTCACGAGTGGGAGTGAAGCGGACTCGCTGCAAGAAATGAAACGCCGTCGGAGCGTTGGCCACGTTTGCCAGCAGGTCTACAAGGCTCTGATAGGTGGACTGGAGTTCCTTACCAACATTCAG
The DNA here is from genome assembly GCF_054049715.1 of Rhizobacter sp. P5_C2. Taxonomy (NCBI): domain Bacteria; kingdom Pseudomonadati; phylum Pseudomonadota; class Betaproteobacteria; order Burkholderiales; family Sphaerotilaceae; genus Rhizobacter; species Rhizobacter sp. P5_C2. Next base: position 23,474 of record NZ_JBFULV010000083.1, read on the forward strand.
TAGGAAGGCCCCCTCGTTGCCTGTTTCGGAGGCCTTCTCCCGGAGCTTCGCCAAAGAACCAAAGTCGCCACGGCTATAGAACCGAACTGTCGCACTTGGTTCGACAGCCACCAGTTTGGCTGCTTTCACCAACTCATCTGCCAAATCAGTGACGGTCCAGTTTTTAAAGTCCGCTTGGTTCTTCTTGCATTGAATGCATTCCATGCGGCCGTCTTGATAACCGACCACGACGTCGTCAACCGAGATTGGCGTGCCATCCGCCATGAGCATGGTGGAATCCAGTTCCAGCCATGCCCTATTGGGGTCGCTCAGTACAAGTACCGCTTCGCGGAGCGCCACCACCACTTGGTAGAGGTCTCCTCGGTTGGATCTAGTGCCGGCAACGCTCATTTTTTTGCGCCTCCCCAATGCCACTACCGTCGCATGCGGGTCGGTGCACGGTTCTGCTCACGGCAGTCTAGCGCCGTGGCAAAGGCGGGCTTCGGCTTGGCCCGACAGCAGGCGTGCAGCCGCGCACCAAAGAACTCGAACGCGAGGCACGCGCGACCAACGCGGTTCTCAAGCCAAGGCGGATCTCGATCCCATCTCCAGGGGAATTCCCCAAGAAGGAGAGGGGGCCGTTGGCAACAGAGAACCCTGCTTCTCTTAGAACGGAATGTCGTCGTCCATGTCGTCGAAGCCGGTCGACGACTTCGCGGCCGGCTTGGTGGCGGCCGGGCGCGAGGCCGGTACGGGGCGCTCGGCCCGCTCGGTGCGTTCCAGCCGATCGCCGCCACCACCACCACCGCCGCCCGAGGCGCCACGGCTGTAGCCGCCGCCACCGCCGCCTTCTTCACCGCCGCCGTCACGCCCGCCGAGCAGCTGCATGTTGTCGGCAATGATCTCGGTGGTGTATTTCTCGGCGCCGTCCTTGTCCTGCCACTTGCGGGTCTTCAGGCGGCCTTCGACGTAGCACGAGCGGCCCTTCTTCAGGTACTCGCCGGCGATCTCGGCCAGGCGGTCGTAGAACACCACGCGGTGCCATTCGGTTTCTTCCATCTTCTCGCCGGAGGTCTTGTCCTTCCAGTTGCGCGAGGTGGCGATGGTCACGTTGCAGATCGCGGCGCCGTTGGCGGAGTAGCGCACTTCGGGGTCACGGCCCAGGTTGCCGATGAGGATGACTTTGTTGATCGAGGCCATGGAAAGCGGCTCCTGAAAAGTAGAACGGGGAAATTGCGGGGGGATGCCGGATTATGAGGCTGCGGACCCGACCACCCGGCCGGCCGGCCACCCACCCGGGGATGCATCTCGTCACGCCCGGGCAATGAAACTTCACACGGCCCGGGGTCAACGACGGCCGCCGGCTCCCGTTGTCGTCTGCAGGGTCGCGCCACTCTCGAATTCAGATCAACCCGAACCGGAGTCCACCATGAAGTTCACCCTCCTGATCAGCTCGATGATGCTGGCCGCCAGCGCCGGCGCCTTCGCCCAATCCACCACCGCCGGCAGCGTCCAGCGCGACGTGAACCAGCAGGAACGCATCCAGCAAGGCCTGCAGAGCGGCCAGCTCAGCACCAAGGAGGCCGGCAAGCTCGAACGCGAAGAGAGCAAGGTCGACCACCAGCAGGCACAGGCGCTGAAGGACGGCAAGCTGTCCACCGACGAGAAGCTGCGCCTGAACGCCGCGCAGAACAAGGTCAGCAGCGACATCGCCGCGGCCAAGCGCAACAACGTGAAGGGCAACCCGACCTCGGCCTCGTCCGAGCGCATGCAGGCCGACGTGCAGCGCAACATCAACCAGCAGAAGCGGGTCGAGGCCGGCGTGCAGAACGGCTCGCTGACGAACCACGAGGTGTCGAAGCTCGAACGCGGCCAGGCGCACGTCGACCGCAAGGAAGCGTCCGCCGCCCGTGACGGCCACGTCGGTGCCGCCGAGGAGCGCGGCATCCAGCGCAGCGAGAACCGCCAGAGCCGCAAGATCCACCGCCAGAAGACCGACGCGCAGGACCGCAAGGGCTGATCAGGGCTCCCCGTCCCAGTACTCCAGATCCGTCTCGGCCCGGTGCATCCGCGCGAAGCCGAACGGATCGCCCTCCTTCGTCGCCGACGCCAGGTACTTGCCCGAATCGGGGTACTCCACCACCTCCGGGCTGTCCTTCGTGCTGATCGACAGGTACTTCAGCGGCGCCTCCGAGGTGTTGATGATCTGGTGCGGGTATTCCGGCCCCGGCGGGATGAAGACCACGTCGCCGGCCGCGATCGCCAGGTGCTCGCCGGCCACGCGCAGCGTGCCCTCGCCTTCGAGCACGACGAACATCTCCTCCTGCGCATAGTGGAAGTGGTACGGACAGCCGCGCTTGCCCGGCGGCAGCACGTCGACGCTCGCGCCCAGCTTGAGCGCGGCGGTGCCGCGGGCCAGGCGCGCGCCGGTCGCGTCGTACAGCGGCTCGCGCGTTTCGCGCACCCGCGGCACGGTATCGAAGTTGCGGATCAACAGCTGGCGCAGCTGCTCGGCGCGCGGCGTGTGGATGTCGGTCATCGGCAGTCTCCTGGTGAAGGCGCAAGGGTGCCAGAAACCCGTGAAGAGCGCCCCGAGTAACATCGCGGCCTCGCCCCCCGCCCTCCCTCCCCGCCTGTGACCCCCGAAGCCTCCACCGCACCGCTGCAGATCCTGCAGGAGGTGTTCGGCTACACCGCGTTCCGCGGCGCCCAGGAATCCATCGTCGACCACGTCAACGGCGACGGCGATGCGCTGGTGCTGATGCCCACCGGCGGCGGCAAGAGCCTGTGCTACCAGGTGCCGGCGATCGCCCGGCACCGCGCCGGCCGCGGCGTGGCCCTGGTCGTGAGCCCGCTGATCGCGCTGATGCACGACCAGGTCGGCGCGCTCGAAGAAGCCGGCGTGCACGCCTCGTTCCTGAACTCCACGCTGACGCTGGACGAGACCCAGAAGATCGAGCGCGAGATGATGAGCGGCCGCCTCGTGATGCTGTACGCCGCGCCCGAGCGCATCACGACGCCGCGCTTCCTCGCGCAGCTCGATTCGCTGCACGAGCGCGGGCTGCTGAGCCTGTTCGCGATCGACGAGGCGCATTGCGTGAGCCAGTGGGGTCACGACTTCCGCGAGGACTACCTCTCGCTGAACGTGCTGCACGAGCGCTACCCGGGCGTGCCGCGCATCGCGCTCACCGCCACCGCCGACGACCTGACCCGCGCCGACATCATCGAGCGGCTGCAGCTGCAGCAGGCGCGCGTCTTCATCAGCAGCTTCGACCGGCCGAACATCCGCTACGGCATCGTCGAGAAGGACAACGCCCGCGCCCAGCTGCTGCGCTTCGTCACCGACGAGCACGAGGGCGATGCCGGCGTCGTCTACTGCCAGTCGCGCAAGAAGGTCGACGAGACCGCCGACTGGCTGAAGACCGAGGGCATCAACGCGCTGCCGTACCACGCCGGCATGGACGCCGACGTGCGCAAGCGCCACCAGGACCGCTTCCTGCGCGAGGACGGCGTCGTGATGGTGGCGACCGTCGCGTTCGGCATGGGCATCGACAAGCCCGACGTGCGCTTCGTCGCCCACCTCGACCTGCCGAAGAACATCGAGGGCTACTACCAGGAGACCGGCCGCGCCGGCCGCGACGGGCTGCCCGCCGACGCCTGGATGGCCTACGGGCTGGCCGACGTGGTGAACCAGCGCCGCATGATCGACGAGAGCCCGGCCGGCGAGGAGTTCAAGCGCGGCCAGCGCACCAAGCTCGACGCGCTGCTGGCGCTGGCCGAGGCGCACGACTGCCGCCGCGTGCGGCTGCTCGCCTACTTCGGCGAGGCCAGCGAGCCCTGCGGCAACTGCGACAACTGCCTGCACCCGCCCGCCACCTGGGATGCGACCGAGCCGTCGCGCAAGGCGCTCAGTTGCATCTACCGCTTCCACCAGAACAACGGCCAGCGCTTCGGTGCCGGCCACCTGATCGACGTGCTGCGCGGCAAGACCACCGACAAGGTGACGCAGTACCGCCACCAGTCGCTGTCGACCTTCGGGATCGGCGCGGACCTGAGCGAGGTGCAGTGGCGCACGGTGCTGCGCCAGCTGATCGCGCTCGGCCACCTGCGCACCGAAGGCGAATACAACACGCTGGAGCTGACCGCGAGCGCGCGCGAGGTGCTGCGCGGCGAGGTGACGCTGCTGCTGCGCGAGGCGAGCGAGACGCCGAAGGCGCGGCGCGGCAGCACCAAGGGCAAGACCGGCAAGACGGCGGGCGCGCGCGACAAGCCGCCGCCGGTGCCGCTGGACGACGACGGGCTGCTGCGCTTCGCCGCGCTGAAGGCCTGGCGCGCCGAGGTGGCGCGCGAGCACGGGCTGCCGGCCTACGTGATCTTCCACGACGCGACGCTCGCCGAGATGGCGCGCGCGCAGCCGTCGTCGCTCGACGACCTGGGGCACATCAGCGGCGTCGGCGCGAAGAAGCTGGAGGCGTACGGCAGCGAGATCCTGCGGGTGCTGGGCGAATGAGCCAGCGCAGCCCCGAGACCCTGCCGTACGGGCTGGGCGCGGCGATCCTGACCGTGCTGGCCTTCGTGCTGATCGAGATGCTGATCGGCGGCGTGCTGGCGGACCTGCAGGACACGCTGGCCCTCAGCGACGCGCAGCTCGGCGAGCTGGCGCGCGTGCTGGCCACCGGCGTCGTCGTGTCGACGCTGCTCGCCTGGCGCGGGCTCACGCATGCGCAGCTGCTGCACGACGCGCCCTCGCCGCCGCTGCGCACGCTGGTCGTCACCGCCGCGCCGCTGCTCGCGCTGCTGCCGCTGCTGTGGTCGGTGAACGGCTGGATGGACTGGCTGCTGCAGGCGCTGCTGCCGCTGTCGGCCTGGGAGGCGGAGTGGTTCGCGCATGCGGTCGACGGCACGTTCGCGGCGACGCTGTCGGCCTGCGTGCTGGCGCCGGTGCTCGAGGAGATGCTGTTCCGCGGCCTGCTGCTGCGCGGGCTGCTGCTGCGCTACCCGCCGGCCACCGCGATCGTGCATTCGGCCGCGCTGTTCGGCCTGGCGCACTTCAACGTCTACCAGTTCTTCGTCGGTTTCAGCACCGGCCTGGTGCTCGGCCTCGCGTACCAGCGCACGCGCTCGCTGTGGCCGTGCGTGCTGCTGCATGCGGCGTTCAACGGCGGCGTGCTGTGGATGGCCAGCAGCGACGGCCAGGGGCTGTCCGAGGTGATCGGGCACCCGCTCGGGCTGCCGCTGTCGGCGGCGCTGTTCGTGTGGGGCCTGCGCCGGCTGCTGCGCCTGCCCTCGAAGGCCTGAGACTCAGGGCTCCGCCGATTGCCCCGCCACCAGCACCGGCGGCAACCACAGCTCGATCACGCCGGGGCGCGGCACCGCCGAACGCCGCCGCTCGCGGATCCACACGCCGTCGATGCGCGTCGGCGTGACCCACGGCTCGCCGATGAAGCGCGACAGCGCGAGCGCGCATTCGCGGCCGCCCGGGTCGTGCAGCACGAAGGTCGGCACCGGCCACGGCACCGGGCGGCGCTGCTGGCGCAGCTCGGCATTGCGCGCCGCGTTGTCGATCGGCGCCACCTGCACCAGCACGTCGGCCTGCTGCTGGATCGCCTGGCGCAGCGCGCTCGCGGCTTCGCGCGAGGCCTCGTCGTAGATCTCGATGTACAGCGTGCTGCGCTCGTCGCCCTGCCGGCAGGCACCCAGGTTCGCCTTCTCGGGCGAGTTCAGCGGCGACTCCACCGGCGCCGCCGCGACCGGCGGCATCGGGGCCGGCAGCTCGACATGCGCCGCACTCGCGAGCTGCGACGCGCGCCCCGTCAGCGCGAGCCAGATGCGCCGTGCCGCCACCGCCTGCTCGTCGGGCGAGGTGCCGGGGTGCCAGTAGCTGAACGCGGTGTTCTCGGTCGGTGGCTTCTGCACCACCGCGCACAGGTCGTTGCGCAGGCGCTGGCTGGCGGCCACGCAGTCGGCGCTCGGATCGGCATCCTTGCGGCATTCGTCGGCGATGCGGCCGGCCAGCCGCTCGACGCCGGCGCGCTCCAGCGGGCGCATCGCCGGGCTGCCGCGCAGGTCGAACAGCAGCGAGGCCTGCGTCACCACATGCTCTGCAACCTTCGGGCAGCGGCCGTTGAAATCCTGCAGCGCCTTCGACACCTCGGTGAACAGCACGCGCGCCTCGGTCTGCTGGTCGGTGCGGTTGCGCTGCAGCTGCTCCTGCACCTGCCACATCGACAGCAGCAAGGTGCCTGACGCACCGACCCCGAGCGTCGTCGTCAGCGCGGTGGCCTTGGCGGTGCGCCGCCACAGCGGCTCGGCCTTCGAACCGGCGGCCGCCTCGTCATCGGCGCTGCGCAGGCGCGCGGCCACGCGCAGCC
>NZ_JBFULV010000084.1:0-29728 GCF_054049715.1 Rhizobacter sp. P5_C2
GCGCACGAGTGCTGCGAGCGTGTCTTCGCCGGCCACCGGCTTCAGGCCCATCGCGCCGGCGATCGTCGACGCGATCTGCGCGCCGTCGGTCAGCGGGGAGAGGTCGATCCACCAGCTGCCGTCGGGGTGGCGGGCGCGGCGCAGGGCGGCGGCGGCCATCGCGAGGTGGGTCTTGCCGACGCCCGGGCCGCCGCAGACCGTCACCAGCGGGTGGGCGTCGAGCAGCGCGCCGAGCTCGGCCAGCTCGGCCTCGCGGCCGATCAGCGCCGGCGTGCGGGTCGGCAGGTTGCCGGGGAGTTCGTCGGATGCGGAGTCGGCCGCCTCACCGACGGCGGGCTGCGCGTTGTCGCGCGAGACCTCGAGCGCGAAGCGGTAGCCGCAGCCGGCGATGGTCGAGATCGCCGGCGCGCCCAGCAGCTTGCGCAGCTGCGCGACGTGCACCGCGATGTTGTTCTCCTCCACGACGAGGCCGGCCCACACCAGCTGCATCAGCTCGTCTTTCGAGACCAACTGCCCGGCGCGCTCGACCAGCGCGACCAGCACGCCGAACGCGCGCGCGGTGAGCGTCAGCGGCTGGCCGTGGCGCAGCAGCAAGCGCTGGTCGGGCTGCAACTCGAAGTCGCCGAATCGGTACACGACGTGCGGAGTGGGCATGGCGGTTCGCTCCTCGGGTGGCGGCGCGCCGGCTGGAATTCATGCGGAATTCAGATGCGCTTGATGACCGGGCCGGGCCCCGCGCAGGAGCATCGGGCACCTCAACCCCACAGGAGTGCGACATGCCCAAGTTCGTGATCGAGAGAGACATCCCCGGTGCCGGCCAGCTTACACCGCAGGACCTGAAGGCCATATCCCAGAAATCATGCGGCGTGCTCAACAGCATGGCCCCAGCATCCAGTGGGTGCACAGCTACGTGACCGACGACCGCCTCTACTGCATCTACCAGGCGCCCGACGCGGCCGCGGTGCGCCGGCATGCGGAGCTGGGCGGGTTTCCGGCCAACCGCGTCTCGCAGGTGCGCTCGGTGATCGAGCCGGCCACGGCGGAGTGAACGCGCCGGAATGAAAAAGGCGCGCGGGCGCGGCACCGATCTTGCGTCGCCGCCCCGATGGACATCGACTTCCGCGAACTCGGCGCCTACGAGCGCTACAAGCTGATGGCCAGCCTGATCGTGCCGCGGCCGATCGCGCTGGTCACCACGCTCGGCGCCGACGGCGTCGTCAACGCCGCGCCGTTCAGCATGTTCAACATGCTCGGCGAAGACCCGCCGCTGGTGTTCATCAGCGTCAACCGCCTGCACGACGGCCGCTTGAAGGACACCGCGGCCAACATCCTGCGCAGCCGCGAGTTCGTCGTGCACCTGACCGACGAGGCGATGAGCGCGCAGATGCACGCCTGCGGCAGTGCGCTGCCGCCGCACGAGAGCGAGCTGGACCATGCCGGGCTCACGGCGCTGCCGTCGCGCTGCGTCGCGCCGCCGCGCATCGCGCAGGCGCCGGTGGCCTTCGAGTGCGTGCTGCACGAGACGCTCGAGACCGACAGCCGCTACGTTTTCCTCGGCCGCATCCTGTGGCTGACGGTGCGCGACGGCCTGGTCGACACCGAGCGCTGGCGCGTGCGGCTGCAGGACTACCACCCGGTCGGCCGCTTCGGCGCGAGCTTCTACGTGACGACCAACGAGCGCTTCGCGATCGGCGATGCGCGCGCCAACGCGATCGACGAGCTCTGATCTCAGCGCTGGAAGATCGCCTTCGTCTCGCCGTCGATCGGTGCCGAGGTGTGCTGGTGGACGATCTTCCAGTCGTCGCCACGCCGGGCCAGGGCCATCGTGATGCGGTTGGTCATCGAGCGCAAGGTGGCGCCGCCGGCATCGATCGCGGCGAACGAAACGAAGGCGTGCAGCACGGCGAGGTCCTGCGACACCCGGGTTCGCACCTCGCTGAAGGCCACGGCGACGCGCTCGTCGCGCAGCGAGCCGAACCAGCCCTGCACCATCTCGCGCCAAGCCTGCTGCCCGTCATGGGACCAGCGGTTCCACATGTCGAACACCCGCACGTCGGCATCGTAGAGCGCCAGGAAGGCCTCGACGTCCTTGGCGAGGACGGATTCCACGTAGCCATGCAGAAGCCGCTGGATCGCGGCGGGGGTGTCGGTGTCACGGTCGGCGTTGGAAAAGGTCATCGATGTCTCCTGGCATGAAGAGGTGGGTCTGCAGACGACGAACGACGCGGTGCGAAATCGACAACGGGGTCATCCCGGCGGTGTCGCCTTCAGCACCTCGACGACGAATTCGATGAAGGCACGCACCTTGGCAGCCGGCCACTGGCGCGACGGGTAGAGCGCATACAGCGGAAAGCGCTCGTCGGGCCAGTCGGGGAACAGGTCGACGAGCTGCCCGCGGTCGAGCTGCTCCTGGATGCCGATTGCCTTGATCTGCGCGATGCCGGTGCCGGCCAGGCAAGTCGCGAGCAGCGTGCCAGGGTCGGTCAGCATCAGGCGGCCGCTGGTCGGCACCTTCAGGTGCTTGCGGCCGCGCAGGAACTCCCAGGCGAAGGGCTGGCCGGTCGCCATGTCGCGCACCTGGATGCAGGCGTGCTGCGCCAGCTCGGCCGGCGCGGCCGGGCGGCCATGCTGCTTCAGGTAGGCCGGCGACGCCACCGTGACGATGCGGCTCTCGAGCAGCTTGCGCGCCACCAGCGACGAGCTCGGCGGCTCGCCGAAGCGCACCGCGATGTCGAAGCCTTCGCCGACCAGGTCGCCGAGCTGCTCGCGGGCGATCAACTCCAGCGTGAGGTCGGGGTGCAGCGCGAGGAAGCGCGGCAGGTGCGGCGCCAGCAGCAGGCGCGACGTGAACGCATCGGTGTTGACGCGCAGCCGGCCCTGCACGGTGCCCGACGAACTGGTCGCGTGCGTCACCGCGTCCTCGATGCCGAGCACCAGCGGGTTGATGTCGGCGTAGAGCCGGCGGCCTTCGTCGGTGAGGTTCAGCGAGCGCGTCGTGCGGTCGAGCAGGCGCACGCCGATGCGCGCCTCGAGCCGCGCGATGGCCCGGCTGACGCCGGACGGCGTCATGCCGAGCGCCTCGGCCGCGCGCACGAAGCTGCCGCCTTCGATCACCGCGGCGAGCATGCCGACATTGGAGAGCAGGCGTCCGTCGAGGGTCATCGTGCTTCGATTCGTGATTTGGTGTCAGCAATGATATGCCGACCATCGTCTTTACTCAAAAGGTGCCGGTTCCTACGATTCGCCTCCTGATTGACGAGTTGACGAAAGGAATTTTCATGCATGCCATCACCGGAATTACGGGCCAGGTCGGCGGCGCGGCCGCACGCGAGCTGCTGTCGCGGGGCCAGCGGGTGCGCGCCGTCGTGCGCGATGCCGACAAGGGGCGCGCCTGGGCGGCGCTCGGTTGCGAGGTCGCGATCGCCACGGTGGGCGATGCCGCGGCGCTGGCGCGGGCCTTCGACGGCGCCACGAGCGTGTTCGTGGTGCCGCCGCCGGTGTTCGACCCGGCGCCGGGCTTTCCCGAGGCGCGGACCACCGCCGCGGCACTCGACCAGGCGCTGCGCGCCGCGCGGCCGGCGCGGGTGGTGTGCCTGTCGACGATCGGCGCGCAGGCGGCGCAGTCCAACCTGCTGAGCCAGCACACGCTGATGGAGGAGGTGTGGTCGGCGCTGCCGCTCGACGTGACGCTGCTGCGCCCGTCGTGGTTCATCGAGAACCTGCGCTGGGATGTAGCCGCGGCGCGAACGCAGGGCGTGATCCCGGCCTTCCTGCAGCCGCTGGACCGGCCGGTGCCGATGGTGGCCACACAGGACGTGGGCCGTACCGCGGCGCGCTTGCTGACGGAAACAGGTGCCGAGCAACGCGTCGTCGAACTCGACGGCCCGGCGCCGGTCAGCCCGAACGACATCGCTGCGGCGCTGGCGCAAGCCCTCGGCCGGCAGGTGCGTGCGGAGCCGGTGCCGCGCGACAGCTGGGACGCGCTGTTCCGCAGCCAGGGCATGCGCCATCCGGAACCGCGCATCCGGATGATCGACGGCTTCAACGAAGGCTGGATCCGTTTTGCGGGTGGCGAGGCGGTGCAGGTGCGCGGGACGACCGGGCTCGCGAGCGTTGTCGACCAACTCGTGGGGTGATCGTTCCGCGGTGACGGACGGGTCGCAGAATCGGTGCATGAGTCTTGAGGCCTTCGTCGATCCCTGCACCCGTCGCGAATGGCTGGCTGGTCTGGCGGCCGCTGCGCTGATGGGCGCCGCGCCGGCCCGCGCGGCCGCGGCGCTTGAGCGCCGCATCGCGTCGAGCGGCGAGATGCTGCCCGTCATCGGCCTGGGCAGCTGGATCACATTCAACGTCGGCAACGACCGTGCGGCGCGCGATGCCTCCACCGAGGTGGTCCGCGCCTTCTTCGCCGAGGGCGGCAGGCTGATCGATTCGTCGCCGATGTACGGCTCGTCGCAGCCGACCATCGGCCACGCGCTGGCGCAACTCGGCCGGCCGGCGGCGCTGTTCTCGGCCGAGAAGGTGTGGATCGGCGACGTGCAGCGCGGCGCGGCGCAGATGGAGGCCTCGCGCAACTTCTGGGGCGTGCCGCGCTTCGACCTGATGCAGGTGCACAACCTGCTGTCGTGGCAGGAGCACCTGCCGCGGCTCATCGACATGAAGAAGGCGGGGCGGCTGCGCTACGTCGGCATCACCACCTCCGAGGGCCGGCGCCATGCCGAGCTGGAGCAGGTGATGCGCACGCAGCCGATCGACTTCGTGCAGCTCACGCACAACCTGGTCGACCGCGAGGCCGAGCAGCGCCTGCTGCCGCTCGCGCAGGAGCGCGGCATCGCGGTGCTGGTGAATCGGCCGTTCCGCGGCGGCGCCTTGATGGATGCGCTGGTGCGCCAGCGGCTGCCGGCCTGGGCGGCGGAGATCGACTGCGCGAACTGGGCGCAGGTCGCGCTGAAGTTCGTCGTCTCGCACCCGGCCGTCACCTGCGCGATTCCGGCCACCAGCCAGGTGGCGCACCTGCGCGAGAACATGGCGGCGGCGCGCGGACGCATGCCCGATGCGGCGCTGCGCGAGCGCATGGCGCGCACGGTGGCGGCGCTGTGAGGGCTGACCGTTGAGCGAGTGGTGGACCTACCGGCCGTCCAGCTTCCTGATGTTCTCGCCGCGCATCTACGGGCGGCTCTTCGAATCGCTGAACGAGGCCTGGTGGCCGCTGCAGTGGGCCGTGATGGCCGTGGCCTCGGCGTGGCTGGTCTGGCGGGCCCGAGGCGGGCGCGACGAGCGGATGCTGCGCGCGGCCTTCGCCTTCGTCGCGCTGTGCTGGGCGTTCACGGCCTGGGCCTTTCTGCTGGAGCGCTTCGCGCCGATCTTCTGGCCGGCCATGTACTTTGCCGCGGCGTTCGGGCTGCAGGCCGTCGGGTTGCTGGTGCTGGCGTGGCGGGGCGGCGTCGGCTTGTCGGTGCGGCGTTGGCGCGTGGCGTCGGGCACGGCGCTCGCGGCGTGGGCCGTGTTCGGCCATCCGTGGGTCGGGCTCCTGCTCGGGCGCCCGTGGCGGCAGGCCGGGTTCTTCGGCCTTGCGCCCGACCCGACCGTGCTGGCGACGCTGGCGCTGCTGCTGCTCGTCGCGCCCACGACCGCTGCGGCGCGGCGCGGGCTGCGGCTGCTGTGGGTGCTGCCGCTCGCGTGGTGTGCGATCAGTGCCGCGCTGCTCGCCACGATGGCGTCATCGCGCCATGCGGGCGTGTCAGTCGAGCGGCTCGACGTGCAGGCGCATGACCAGGTTCCACGCCCGTCCGGCGCCGGGTGACGCGGCGACGCGCCCCTGCTCGTCGAGATCGACCGTGGTGCGCGACACCGCTTGCTGCACGTTGCCGCCGATGGCCTCGAGCCGGCGCCCGGCGAAGTCGACGCGCGTGACGAGGTCGCAGTGCATCGGCGTCGGCGACTCGCCGGCGCTGATGCGGCCGATCTCGGCAGGGGCGATGCGCGCGCCTTCGCGCAGCGCGCAGATCAGGTCGCCGGGCAGCGCGACCGCGGGCGTGGGCACCACGTCGTGGGCGGAGGTCAGGCGATCTCGCGCCGCGACGACGTAGTCGGCATGCGACTTGCCGAAGCGGAACTCCGATTCGCTGAAACCCGCGCGCCGCAGCACCGCGCTGATGAACGCGGCCGACCACGCGGGCGTCCAGTGTGGCGAGCCCCACTCGGGTTGCCAGCGGGCCTCGCACTGGTCGGTCAGCGGGCAGGTGTGGCGCTCGATGCCACCCGAGCCGCCGGGCCCGAGCGCGGCCCAGTAACCGTTGACGACCGGGCACAGCGCCGCGCTCATCTCGCGGCCGCAGCCGTCGTCGACCTCGGCGCAGTCGCCGGAAGCCAGCACCGCGCATTGCGCACCATTGGCCGTCGTGCCGGTGACCGGCGAGCCCCACAGCCGCCACTCGGCCTCGGCGATCTGCAGGATCCGCGCGATGCGCTCCGGCGGCACGGTCGTCGGCGCGACCGGGCCGTGCGTGACGCAGCCGGCGGCGAGAAGCGTGGCCAGGAGGATGAGCGCGCCGCGGAATGAATTCATCGGAGGATTGTGGGCCGCGAGCCGCTACAGTGGCCGCCTGCCGGATTGATGAAGCGAGTGGCCGTCGTGCTGGTTCCGTACTCTGAAGAATGGCCGTCCGGGTTCGCGGCGGTGCGAGCGCAGCTGCTGCAGGCCTTCGAGCCGCAAAGGGTCGTGGTCGAGCACATCGGCAGCACGGCGGTGCCGGGTCTGTCGGCGAAGCCCATCGTCGACGTGCTGCTGGGGGCGATTTCGTTGCGAGGGATCGAGGAGCGTATCGAGGTGCTGACGGAGTTGGGCTTGGAGTACGTGCCGAAGTACGAGCAGGAGCTTCCGATGCGCCGCTACTTCGTCCGGCGCGCCGGCGATGCGCCACGCGTGAATCTCCACGCAGTCGTGCTGGGCTCGACATTCTGGATCGAGCACCTCGCGTTCCGGGATGCCTTGCGACAGGACCCGTCACTCGTCGCCCGCTACCAGCAGCTCAAGGCCGATCTGGCGGGGGAGTTCTCGCACGACCGGCTGTCGTACACGCAGGCCAAGGCGCCGTTCATCCGCGCGGTCATCGCGTCGTTTCGCAATGCAGGGCCGTCGCGATGAGCATGATTTCCTTCGACGCCGGTTCGCATCGCTTCCATCTCAGGGCCGCCGCCATCGTGCTGCGCGGCGATGACGTGCTGTTGCACCGCGCGGAAGGCGACGACTTCTGGGCCTTGCCCGGCGGGCGGGTGGAGTCCGGCGAAGAGGCGGCCACGGCGGTGGTGCGCGAGCTGCACGAGGAACTCGGCCTGGTCGTCCAAGCCGGTCCGCTCGTGCTGCTGGTCGAGAACTTCTTCGTCTACGGCGGGTTGAAACACCATGAGGTCGGCCTGTACTTCACGGCCGAAGCGCAAGCCGGCAGCCGGGTGCTCACCGACCCCGGTCCGTACCGGGGTGTCGAAGGCGCTCGAGAACTCATCTTTGCGTGGTTTCCGCGCTCGGCGTTGGCTGACGTGGATGTGAGGCCTTCATTCCTGGTGCGATCGCTTGCGGCGCAAGACCTGGTGTTCACTCACGTCGTGCAGCGCGACAAGAATGCTGACTGAGGTCAGACCGACACAAGCGGCACAGCGCGCGAGGGAAACGCCTTCAGCAGCTTCTTGTCCATCGTCACCAACTGGGTGTCGAGCCTGACCGCCAACGCGATGAACTCGCAGTCGTACGCTGAACAATCGCTGTCGCGAACCAGTTCCATTACAGCCCGGGAGTCGACCTCGAACTCAGCGCCTGCCAGCAGGTCTTCCGCTTCGCGTTGAAGCCCGCATGCTTGTTCGAAACTGAGAGTTTTTCGCCGGAGATAGCCGGCCAGGATGTTGCGAAACTCGCTGCGCCACAGCAGCGGAGCAGCCCAATCGTGATCTCGCTCGAGCAGCGACTCCGCAGCCTCGGTGTAGTCGCCCGGCAGGTACAGGTACGCCACCACGTTCGAATCGACCACGATCACGAGCGACCCTCACGCTTCATCGCATCGATGTCGCGCGGCCGAAACTTCTGCGTCGACAGGGTGTCTCGCAACGCCCTGGCACGGGCCAGGCGCTCAGCGGTGGGGGGCTTGCTGTGCAGCAGCGCGGCTTCCAGGTGCACGATGGCCTCGCTGTTCATGCTTCGGCGATTCGCCTGGGCCGACAGCTTCAGCCGCTCGTAGACATCGTCCGGAATGTTCTTCAAGGTCAGTGTCGTGGGCATGAAGTGGCTCCAACCAAAGTGGAACCATTATGGTTTCTAATCGCTGAATGCGTCAACCCGGGTCCGGTCTCGACCATCGCATCCCGCTACAGTCGCCGAACTCACAGGAGACCCACCGATGCCCATCGAAAACTGGCTCGCCTTCGTCGCCGCCTCCGCGGTGCTGCTGATCATCCCCGGCCCGACCATCCTGACCGTCATCAGCTACTCGATGGCGCATGGGCGGCGCGCCAACATTCCGCTGATCGCGGCCGTCGCGCTGGGCGACTCCACCGCGCTGCTGGTGTCGCTGCTCGGCCTCGGCGCGCTGCTGGCCGCCTCGGCGTTCTGGTTCACGGTGGTCAAGTTCGCGGGCGGCCTCTACCTGCTCTACCTCGGCATCAAGCTGCTGCGAGCCGGCATCTCGCCGGCTCCGGCCGCCGCGGCGCCGGCGCCCGGTTCGTACTGGAAGCTGTTCGCCAACACCTGGCTCGTGACCGCGCTGAACCCGAAAGGCATCGTGTTCTTCGTCGCCTTCCTGCCGCAGTTCCTGCGCCCGGGCGTGAACACCACGCAGCAGCTGTGGATCCTGGCCGTCACCTTCGTCGCGATGGCCACGCTCAACTCGACGCTCTATGCGGTGTTCGCCGCCTCGGCCCGCAAGGCGCTGTCGTCGCCGCGGGCGCAGCGGCGCTTCAACCTCGCCGGTGGGTCGCTGTTGTCGGCCGCCGGCGTGTGGGCGCTGCTGGCGAAGCGGCCTGTCTAGGGATCGGCCGATAGCGAGGGCGCGCTGACAGCGCCCCGCCAGCACGCCACCCGGCGCCGCACCGCGACTGCGCTGCGATGAATGACGCCCGCCGCACACGCGGCGCTGGCGTCCACGCTCACGTTGCAAGCCGCTTCTTGCACGCTGTTACCCGAATCCGGCTGCTCGCCCGGTCAAATGCGAGCGCTTTCACGATCGCGCAGTCCGTGGAGCCCAGGAGTCGTTCGCATCTCCTCAACACACACCGGAAAGACAACCATGTTCCACAAGACAACAAGACGTTGGGCGGCTTGCCTTGCAAGCCTGTTGATACCGCTGGCCGGCCTGTGCGCCGCGCCGGCACCGGCCACCACCGTGCTCGCAGCCGCAGCCGTCTCGGCGGCGGCCTGCACCTCGCAGACCTGGCAGTACGGCGTGTACTACCGCCTCGGCGACGTGGTCCGCTACCCGAACAACGGCAACTACTACAAGCTCGTCAACGTCGGCGGCAACGGCAGCGATGCCACCGACCCGACGATCAGCACCTGGTACTGGCAGCAGACCACCTGCGACAGCGGCGGCGGCGCCGGCGGTGGCGGCAGCGGCGGCACGGCGGTGACCTGGCAGGCCGGCGTGTTCTATCGCCTCGGCGACGTGGTCAAGTACCCCAACAACGGCAGCTGCTACAAGCTGGTGAACGTGGGCGGCAACGGCAGCGACGGCACCGACCCGACGATCAGCACCTGGTACTGGCAACCGACCGCCTGCGGCAGCACGGGCGGTGGCGGAGGGGGCGGCGGCGGTGGTGGTGGTGGCAACACCGGCTGCACCGCGGTCGACTGGCAGGCGGGCGTGTACTACCGGCAGGGCGACGTCGTACGCTACCCGGGCAACGGCAGCTACTACAAGCTGGTCAACGTGGGCGGCAACGGCAGCGACGGCACCGACCCGACGATCAGCACCTGGTACTGGCAACCGACGACCTGCGGCGGCACGGGCGGTGGCGGCGGCGGTGGCAACACCGGCGGCTCGTTCATCGTCAGCGAGGGCCAGTTCAACCAGATGTTCCCGAGCCGCAACGGGCTGTACACCTACGCGGGCCTGGTGAACGCGATGACCGGCTGGCCGGCGTTCGCGAAGACCGGCAGCGACACGATCAAGCGCCAGGAGGCCGCGGCCTTCCTCGCCAACGTGGCGCACGAGTCGGACAGCCTGCGCGCGACGCGCGAGTACAACCAGGCGAACTGGCCGCTGTACTGCGACTCGAACAGCGGTTGCGCCCCCGGCCAGCAGTACTACGGCCGTGGTCCGATCCAGCTGAGCTGGAACTACAACTACCGGGCGGCCGGCCAGGCCATCGGCGTGGACCTGTGGAGCAACCCGGACCTGGTGGCGACCGATTCGACGATCGCCTGGAAGACGGCCATCTGGTACTGGATGACCGGCACCGGCGCGGCCGGCGTGACGCCGCACAACGCGATGGTGAATTCGTGGGGCTTCGGCGTCACGATCAACGCGATCAACGGTGGGTTGGAATGCGGTGGCCGCCGTCCTGATGCAGTGCAGACGCGGATCAACTTCTACCGCAGCTTCACCGGCATCATCGGTGTCGACCCGGGTGGGAACCTGGGCTGCTGATCTCGCAGCGAAACTGAAAAAGGGCGGTCCGAATGCGGACCGCCCTTTTTTTTTCGTCAAGCCAGCTTGAACGGCAGCTCGCGGATCGGCTTGCCCGTCAGCGAGGCCACCGCGTTCGCGAACGCCGGTGCCAGCGGCGGCAGGCCGGGTTCACCCATGCCGGTCGGCGCGTCGCCGCTCGGCACGGTGTGCACCTCGATCTGCGGCATGTCGGTGATGCGCGGCACCACGAAATCGCCGAAGTTGCTCTGCTCGACCACGCCGTCCTTCAGCGTGATCGCCGCCCCCGGCAGGCACATCGACAAGCCCATCAGCGCGCCGCCTTGCACCTGCGCCTCCAGCGTCTTCGGGTTGATCACCAGGTTGCAGTGCACGCCGGCCGTCGCGCGGTGCAGCGTCGGCGTGCCGTCCTTCACCGACGCCTCGACCACGTAGGCCACCACCGAGTTGAACGACTCGTGCACCGCCACGCCCCAGGCGCGGCCCGGCGCGAGCGTCTTCTTGCCGTAGCCCGAGCGATCGACCGCCAGCTGCAGCGCCGCCTTGTGGCGCGGGTGCTCGTCGCCCATCAGCTTCATGCGGTAGGCCACCGGATCCTGCTTGGTGGTGCGGGCAATCTCGTCGACCAGCGTCTCCATCGCGAACGCGGTGTGGGTGGAGCCCACGCTGCGCCACCACAGCACCGGCACGTTCTGCTTCGGGTGGTGCACCGTCAGGCGCATCGGCACCGCATACGGCTCCTTCATGCCCTCGACCGCGGTGCCGTCGATGCCGTCCTTCACCATCATCGGCTCGAACGGCGTGCCGCCGAGGATCGACTGGCCGACGATCACATGGTCCCAGGCCAGCACCTTGCCCTGCGCATCGAAGCCGATCTTCGCGGTGTGCAGGTGCATCGGCCGGTAGTAGCCGCCCTTGATGTCGTCCTCGCGGCTCCACAGCGTGCGGATCGGCGCGTTGATGCCGGCAGCCTGCGCCGCCTTCACCACCGAGCAGGCCTCGACCACGTAGTCGCTGGTGGCGATCGCGCGGCGCCCGAAGCCGCCGCCGGCCATCTGCACGTGCACCTGCACGTTCTGCGGCGGCACGCCCAGCACCTTCGAGGCGGCCAGGCCGTCGAAGCCCGGCATCTGCGAGCCCATCCACAGTTCGACCTTGCCGTCGGCTGCACGCACGGTGCAGTTCAGCGGCTCCATCGGCGCATGCGCCAGGTACGGGAACACGTACTCGGCGGTGATCTTGTGCGGCGCGGCGTCGAACTTCGAGACATCGGCGTCGTACTTGCGCGCGCCCGGCTTGGTGGCCAGTTCGCGGTACTGCACCAGCTGCGCCGCGGTGTCGACCTTCTCGACGCCGCTCGCATCCCACTCCAGCTTCAGCGCATCGCGCCCTTGCTTGGCAGCCCAGTAGCCATCGGCCACCACGGCCACGCCTTCGCCGCCGCGGTCCACCGGGATGCGCAGCACGGCCTTCACGCCCTTGACGGCCTTGGCCGCGCTGTCGTCCACCGATTTCAGCTTCGCGGCGAACACCGGCGGGTGCGCGACCACGGCCGTCAGCATGCCGGGCAGCCGCACGTCGATGCCGTAGCCCTGCTTGCCGCTGGACTTGGCCTTGGCGTCGAGCCGGCCGGTAGCCTTGCCGATCAGCTTGAAGGTCTTCGGGTCCTTCAGCGTGACGGCCTCGGGCACCGGCAGCTTCATCGCGGCTTCGGCGAGTTCGCCATAGCCGAGCTTCTTGCCGCCCGGGCCGATCACCACGCCGTTCTGCGTGCGCAGCGTGGCGGCATCGACCTTCCAGCGCGCCGCGGCGGCGCTCACCAGCATCGCGCGGGTGCGCGCGCCGAGCTCGCGGTACTGCGTGTACGAGTGCGCGATCGAGCCGGAGCCGCCGGTGATGTGGATGCCGAACACCGGATCGATGTAGGCCGGGTCGTTGCTGCCGTGCGCGCTCTTGACCTTGGACCAGTCGGCATCGAGCTCCTCGGCCAGGATCATCGGCAGCGCGGTCTGCACGCCCTGGCCGAAGTCGAGTCGGTTGATCGTGATGGTGGTGCTGCCGTCCTTGTCGATGTGGACGAAGGCCGACGGTTGCTGCGTGGGCTTCAATCCGGCGGCCGGCTTGGCGGCGTCCTGCGCCATCGTGCCGAGCGGGAACGCGCCGAGCGCGAAGCCGCTCACGGCGGTCAGCTTCAGGAAGCTGCGGCGCGGCAGGCCTTCGGCGGCATCCGGGCCGCCTTGCGCGTCGAGCATCGCGCGCAGGTGCTTCGGCAGTTCGAGGAGGGTGGGTTCGAAGTGCATGGCGGGCTCCTTATGCCAACGCCTTGGCGGCGTCGGTGATGGCGGCGCGGATGCGCGCATAGGTGCCACAGCGGCAGATGTTGCCCGCCATGGCCGAATCGATCTCGGCTTCGGTGGGGACCTTGCCGCGCGGCACGCTCTTCAGGAAGGCGGTGGCCGACATGATCTGGCCGCTCTGGCAGTAGCCGCATTGCGCGACGTCGTGCTTGACCCAGGCTTCGTGGACGGCCTTGCCGACCTTGTCGCTGCCGGCGGTCACGGCTTCGATCGTCGTGATCTTCTGGCCGGCGGCGGCCGAGATCGGCGTCACGCAGGAGCGGATCGCCTGGCCGTTCAGGTGCACGGTGCAGGCGCCGCACAGCGCCTGGCCGCAGCCGAACTTGGTGCCGGTCATGCCGAGCGTGTCGCGCAGCGCCCAGAGGATGGGGGTGGAGGGATCGGCGTCGACCTGGCGGTTCTGGCCGTTGATGTTGAGCGTGCTCATGGCTGGCTGGCTCCCTGGGGTGGGTGGGGTGGGACTTCTTTAGCGAACAGAAATTCGTTTAAACGATAGCCTCGGGCGGGCTGGTCGTCAAGCGGGGCGGAGTGTCTGTCCAATCCGATAGCCGAGCGAAAGTGCAGGGTTATCCGATGGACGAGGAGGGTGGAGCCTTGCGTGGAACCGTCACCGCCTGATGCCGTCCCAGCACAGCCCGAAGGCCGTCGCGCGGGTGGCGTCGTCGTCCGGCAGCGTGCCGGCGCGCAGCAGGTTGGCCGTCTCGCGCACCGAGCCGGCGAAGCTGCCGATCAGCATCGGCGTCGGCACGTCCTTCACGACCTGCTGCGACTTCGCGGTCTCGAACACCGCCATCCAGCCCTGGCTCAGGCGGGCCGACAGGCTGCGGCTCGCCTCGCTGAACCACGGCGAGTTGTAGTACTGCTCGATGAAAACCATCTGCG
The DNA here is from genome assembly GCF_054049715.1 of Rhizobacter sp. P5_C2. NCBI lineage: Bacteria > Pseudomonadati > Pseudomonadota > Betaproteobacteria > Burkholderiales > Sphaerotilaceae > Rhizobacter > Rhizobacter sp. P5_C2. Next base: position 13,874 of record NZ_JBFULV010000084.1, read on the forward strand.
CGTAGTGCGTGAGCCGCCGATCGAGCCAGTTGCGCCACAGGTGCTCGAAGCGGCTGCGCAACGGCGCGGCTTGGTCGTCGCCGTGCAGCAGGCTGGCGGTGGTTTCCGTCTTGGCCTGCTCGTAGAGCGCGACCATCAATTCTTCCTTCGACGCGAAGTACACATACAGCGTGCCGGTCGCGATGCCGGCCTCGCGCGCGATCGCTGCCATCGTCAGGCCGCTCAGGCCGGTCTGCTCGACCAGCGTGAATGTCGCCTGCGCGATGGCCCGCAGCTTGTCGTCGTCTTTGAGCTTCACCCCGGCATCATAGCCGAGCGAATATTCATTCAAAAAGCATGCGAGACTCGCGGCCGCATCCGACAGGGAGAACAAAACCATGATGCTCAGCGCCCTCTTGCTCGGGCTGGCGGTGATCGCGGTCTGGGTTCCCGGCCTCCGCACGCCGTGGGGCCGCATCGCGGCCTGGCCACTGCTGCTGGGCGGCGCGCTGCTGTCGGCCGCCGTGCAACAACTGCTCGACTGGCGCGGTCTCGTCGCGGTGGCTGCGGTGCTGGCGCTGGCGATCGCCTCGGTTCGCGCCCGGCATGCCGGCCTGCGCCACGCCGCGAAGCTCGGCACCGTGCTGCTGTGTTTCGTGCTGGGCCTCTCGAAGCTGCCGGGTTTCGTGCCCTTCGTGTTCGTCGGCGACACGGTCGTGAGTGCCGGCGCGCCGCCGATGCGACTGGTGTTGCGCTTCGATGCCGGCATCGCGGGCCTCGTGCTGCTGGCCTTCTACGGGCGCCGCCTCGCGACCTGGGCCGAGCTGCAGGCGGTCGCGCGGCCGACCCTGCTGATCGCGTCGGCGACGACGGTGGTCGTGATGGGCCTCGGCCTCGCGATGGGCTACGTCGCGTTCGATCCGAAGTGGCCGTGGTTCGCCGCCGGCCACCTGCTGAAGATCCTGCTCGCGACCTGCGTGCTCGAGGAGATGTTCTTCCGCGGCGTGGTCCAGCAGGGCCTCGCGGACTGGGCGCCGGTGCGCGACCGGCCCGCGCTGAAGTGGCTGCCGCTGATCGCGGCCAGCCTGCTGTTCGGCGCCGTCCATGCGCCGGGCGGCGCGGCACTGGCGGGGCTCGCGACCGTCGCCGGCCTGGGCTACGGCGCCGCCTGGCACGCCACGCGGCGCATCGAAGCCGCCATCGCCGTGCACTTCGCGGTCAATGCGGTGCACTTCGTGGCGTTCACCTACCCGGCCCTGCTGCGCGCCTGAGCTGGCGCCGTCGGCCTTCGTTCAGCGGAATGCCACGCCGCCCAGCGTCGAGCCTGCCGACGTGATCGTGGAGGCCGTCGCGGCATCGCCGCGGATCGTGCTGGCGTTCTCGAACACGAACGCGGTCGCGAGCACGCTCGCGTACAGGCGGTTGTTCGCCGGGTCGACCGTCACGTACTGGATGCCGGGCACCGGCAGCGTCGCAACGATCGCGGCATTGGCGGTGCTCGCCTGCGTGATGACGCGCAGCGTGTTGTCGGTCGAGTTGGCGAGGTAGAGCACGTCGCGCTGCGAATCGATCGCGATCGAGGTGCCGCCGACCGGCAGTGCCGGCAGCGTGGCGATCTGCTGGCCGGTCGCGAGGGCGAGCCGGGATTGGCCAGCGTAGATGATGCCGCGCGTGAAGTCGAAGGTCGGCTGCAGGAGCCCATTGAACGCCTGGTTTCGATCCGGCGTCGGCGTGCCGGTCAAGGTGGACGCGTTCTTGTAGACCAGCAGCGTGTTGTCGGCCTGGCGGTTCGTCGAGATGTACAGCGTGCCGGTGGCGCGGTCGAGCGTCAGCCAGTTCGCGCGGACGACGTCGGCCGGCAGCTTGAACGAACGCACCAGCGCGGCGCCGGCCGAGCCGCGGCTCGCCGAGCCGTAGACCGAGATGCTGACCTGCGCGGCCGCAAGCGTTGCGCCGTACAGCTCGTCGCGCACCGGGTCGTACTGCAGGTTGTCGCCCGAGAACGCGCTGAACGCGAAGGTGTCGATCTTGACGCTGCCCACGGCCGGCGACAGCGTCGACAGCGCGCCGACGACGGCATGCGCCTTGTCGGGCACGAACAGCACCTTGGTGCCGTCGTTGCCGGACGAATTGCCGGCTTCGTCGCCACCGCCACCGCAGGCGGACAGGCTGATCAGCAGAACGGCCAGCGCGCTGGCGAGGAAAGGACGTCGTGTCATGGGGGGTGGGAAAAGTGGGTCAGGAAAACGGGGCCATCAGGGGCCCCGTCGGCTCAGGCGTGCGTCGACTCGGTCGGCTTCACGCTGTACATCGATGCATCGCTGCGGTGCAGTGCCGACTCGATCGTATCGCCTTCGCGGGCCTCACCGAGCCCGATGCTGACCGACAGCCGCAGGCCAGGCGCGATCGACTCCCAGTCGAAGCCCGAGACCGCCGCGCGGATGCGCTCGCACACCGGCTGCGCTTCGTCCTCGGTGGTGTCGGGGAACAGGATCACGAATTCGTCGCCGGCCCAGCGTGCCGGCAGGTCGCCGTCGCGCACCTGCGAGGCCATCAGCGCGGCCACCGTCTTCAGCACGCGGTCGCCGATGCTGTGCGTGAAGCGGTCGTTGACCGACTTGAACTTGTCGACGTCGACCATCGCGACGGTCAGCGGGCGTTGCTCGGACTGCAGCGCCTGCAGCCGCGCGGCCAGTTGCTGCTCGAGATGCCGCCGGTTCGCGAGGCCGGTCAGCGCGTCTTCCAGCGACCAGCGTTCGAACTGCTTCGACACCACCAGCGCCTGCTGCAGGTGGCGCTCGCTCTGGCGCGCGCCGAGCTGCCACGCCACCATCGATTCGCGGCTGCTCATGCCTTCGGCCACCACCCGCTGCTCGCGGCGGCGCAGCGCCCGGTGCTCGCGCTGCGCCAGCACATGCTTGCCCTGCCGCTCGAAGACCTGCGCGAGCACCAGGTGGGCCCGGCACGCCAGCTGCTCGTGCTCGACGGCCAGCGCCATCTCGCGCATCTCGATCAGCTCGCGCTCGGCCGTCTCCCAGTCGTGTTGCGCCATCGCCAGCTCGGCGATGCACCAGCGCACGAACGAGTCGAGCCAGGTCATCGTGCCGGTCAGCGAACGGGCGGCGGCCTCGATCGCGAGCCGGGCGCCGGCCAGGTCGCCTTGCCAGGCCGCCAGCACGCCGGACGACGCGAGCGAGATCGTCTTCGCCATCGTCTGCAGCCCCGGCAGCACCGCCAGGCCGTTGCCGGCGAGTTCGAGCTCGCGGCACTCGCGCATCAGGCTGTCCATGCGCGCGAGGCTGGCGATGCGGCCGGTCTGGTAGCGCTCGTCGAGCAGGCGCGAGGCCTCGATCCACACCTGGTTCAGGCGCGGCTGGTAGATGCTGACCGGCGGCACGCAGCGGCGCGCGGCCTGGATCGCGAGTTCGAGGGAGGCGTCGCCGCGGTCGTGGTCGCCGCTCCACGAGCAGGCGAGGCCCAGGCAGTTGTGCGCGAGCACGGACTGCGCCTGCGTCGGCAGCTTGTCGCACAGGCGCACGCACAGCAGCGCCGCCTCGACGGCCTCGGCATTGCGGCCGAGCAGCATGCAGACATGGGCGAGGGTGGTCAGCGCGTTGGCCTCGCCGTGCACGTCGCCCAGCCGCTCGAAGAGCTGGGCGGCACGGCGACTCGTCTCGGCGGCGCGCCGCAGGCGGGAGGTGACGCGGTCGCAATGCGCCAGGCACGACAGCGCACGGGCTTCGACATGCAGGTCGGTGCCCTGCGCATTCTTCAGCACCGCCTGCACGATGTTGCGCGCCGCCTGCACATGGCCGTCGTCCAGCGCGGCGTAGGCCGCGGCCAGTGCTTCGTCTGGAGACGTCAAGGGTCGGGTGGACGCGTCAGCTGCCATGCGCTTGTTCGGTGGCGAGTTCGGGGTGGGGTCGTGCCCCGCGGGGAGTCCAGCGCCGATGCTAGCGGAAACGGCGCTGGATTCAATGTGCGAACTTCCTCGAAACCGCGCCTTGCGCAGGGGCAGGGCATCGCCTACGCTGCCGCGTCCTCACAGGGAGCTCCGCTGCATGTCTCTTCAACACAACCGCAAGCTCGTGCGCGATAGCGCGCTGTTCCAACACTGGGAGGGGCTGGCGGCCAGCGCCTTCGACCAGATCCCGCTGCCGCAGCTGAAGGCCGCGCAGGCCGCGCTGCAAGGGCACATCGTGCTGCCCGACAACCCCGACTACAACGCCGACCGCCAGCTCTTCAACCCGGTGTTCAACGCCTACCCGGTGGCGATCGTCTACTGCGCCGTCGAGAGCGACGTCGCGATCGCGCTGAAGCTCGCGCAGGACGTGATCCTGCCGTTCACCGTGCGCTCCGGCGGCCACTGCACGGCCGGCTTCTCGGCCGGCTACGGCGTGCTGATCGACGTCAGCGCGCTGAACGAGGTCACGATCGACGCCGCGGCGCAGACCGCCACTGTCGGCACCGGTTGCCCGTTCAGCAAGCTCGACCTCGCGCTCGACCAGGCCGGGCTGCACGTGCCGGGCGGCGAGTGCCAGGACGTCTGCATCGGCGGCTACCTGCAGGGCGGCGGCTACGGCTTCACGTCGGTCACCTTCGGGATGAACTGCGACAACGTGATCGACATGCGGGTGATGCTGGCCAACGGCCGCGTCGTCACCGCGAGTTCGGTCGCCAACACCGACCTGTGGTGGGCGATGCGCGGCGGCACCGGCGGCAACTTCGGCGTGCTGCTGTCGGTGCGCTATCAGTTGCGCCCGCTCGGCGACGTGTTCGGCTGGGCGCTGATCTGGCCGCTGCAGAGCGAGGGCGATTTCGAGAATGCGACCGGCGCGCTGATGGCACTGCAGTCGGGCTACATGCTGGCGGCGCTGCCGCAAGAACTGAACATCCAGGTGTCGCTGTGCTACCAGCCGGGCACGCAGGGCGGGTTGCCGCTGGAGCCGCAGCAGCCCTATCTGATGGTGCGCGGGCTGTATGTCGGATCGCAGGCCGACGGGCAGGCGGCGATCCAGCCGCTGTGCGACCTGCCGGGTGCGATCACGCAGTGGACCGCGATGGACAGCTACTACAACCTCAACAAGGCCTTGCTGGACCAGCCCTACGGCATGCCGTGCCTGGCGCCCGACAGCCCGATGCCGTGCGAGGACAAGGCCTCGCGCTACGTGACGCGCCCGCTCGCGCCCGCCGAGTGGCGCGGGCTGCTGGAGTACTTCGTCACCGCGCCGAACGAGCTGACCTACTTCTACATGGAGTTCTACGGCGGCGCGATCAACGCGGTGCCGCCGCAGGCCAACGCCTTCGTGCACCGCAGCTCGGCCTTCAATGCGGTGCTCGACGTGTTCTGGTTCGACGACGCGCACAAGCAGGCGTCGCAGGATTTCCTGCTCGGCTGGATGGACCTGATGGCGCCGATGTGGAACGGCGAGATCTACCAGAACTACCCGCGGCCGGACCAGCCTGCTTATGGCCCGGCCTACTGGGCCGATGCGCAGGCCGGGCTGTACGCGGTGAAGCTGAAGTACGACCCGACGCACGCCTTCCGCTTCGCGCAGGAGGTCGGCCCGCTGATGCCGCCGGGCGGCGGCATCGGGCCGGTGATCGAGCTGCCGGCGTGGCTGCAGCAGTGGCTGCAGCAGCCGATCGTGCTCGACGCGCGCTGGACGGCGTCGCAGTTGCAGCCGTACCAGTAAGCGTTGCCGGCAGCGGCCTCCGTCAGTCCGGCAGCGAACTGACGCTGGTGCCGATGATCTCGGCCGTCAGCACCGTGCTGAAGATGTTCTGGTCGCGGATCGTGAAGGTGCCGCTGGTCCACTGGCCTGAGAGCCAGGGCTCGGTGGGCAGCGCGCTGCCGGTGAACGAGGTGGCCGGCCCGAACAGCGACAGCCGGTAGATCACGTTGCTGCGCTTCACGCCGAACAGCGTCGCGTCGCCCGCGACCGGCAGCGGGTACGGGCTCGTGCCGTTGTCGAACACTTCCACGGTGACGCCGCCACCCTGCGTGAAATCGATCGGGCCGGAGGGCCACTGCATCGTGAGCCCGTAGGTGCTTGCGAAGGTCTCGTAGCCGAGGTAGCCCGGCAGCGTCGGGTCCGGCCATTGCGTGTAGGCGGCTGGGTTCGAATCGAACACGTAGGCCCCGGTGAAGGTGGCACCTACCGGCGGCCGCGTGCCGCTCGAGGTGAGCACGCGCGCGGTGAAGTTGACGGTGACGTGGTCGGCCATGGCGGCGAAGGGCCAGGCCAGCGCTGCGCTCAGCAGCAGGATCGATGGTTTCATGCTTGTTTCCTCCCTGGATGTGGAACGCGAAGGATAGCGATCGGGTGTCGACGCGAATCCGCAATGTTGGGATGGCCGATGCGGGCCAGTCTCGACAATAATCGCCGGCTGCTTGCAGACCAGGGGATGCGACATCGACGCGAATCTGTTGAACGAACTGCGGATCGACCACCGCGAACGTGAAGACGAGGGCAGCGGCGTGCCGCGCTGGGTCTGGGTGGTTCTGGCGACCGTGGTCGTGCTCGCCATGCTCGGCGGCGCCGCCTGGTGGTTCCTCGGCGGCCGGCCGCTCGCCGTCAAGACCGCGGCCGCCACCGCCCCGCGTGCCGGCGGCGGGGCCGGCGCGATCCTGCAGGCCACCGGCTACATCACCGCGCGCCGCCAGGCCACCGTCTCCACCCAGCTGACCGGCACGCTCACCGAAGTGCTGATCGAGGAGGGCGACCGTGTCGAGAAGGGCCAGGTGCTCGCGCGACTCGAAAACGGCGCGGTGCGCGCGACGCTGAACCTCGCGCGAGCCAACCTGGCCTCGACGCAGGCCCAGGTTGCACAAGCCCAGGCGCAGCTGACCCAGGCCGCGGCCGATGCGCGGCGCCAGGACGAACTCTCCGCCAGCGGCATGACGACGAAGCAGGGCGCCGAGCAGGCCCGCACCGCGCTGGCCAGCGCGACGGCGATGCTCGAGGCGCGCCGGCGCGAATCCGATGCGGCGCGCGCGCAGGTCGCGCAGGCGCAGGTCAACTTCGACTACACCACCGTGCGCGCGCCGTTCGCCGGCGTCATCACCGTGAAGGCGGCCCAGGTCGGCGAGATCGTCTCGCCGCTGTCGGCCGGCGGCGGCTTCACCCGCACCGGCGTCGGCACCATCGTCGACATGAGTTCGCTGGAGGTCGATGTCGACGTCAGCGAGGCCTACATCGGCCAGGTCAAGCCGGGCATGCCGGTCGAGGCCGTGCTCGACGCCTACCCCGACTGGCGCGTGCCGGCGCACGTGATCGCGATCGTGCCGTCGGCCGACCGCGGCAAGGCGACGGTCAAGGTGCGCGTCGGCTTCGAACAGAAAGACGCGCGCATGGTGCCCGACATGGGCGTGCGCGTGTCCTTCCTCAGCGCGAAGCCCGCGGCCGGCGCTGACGGTGCGCCACCGCCCGCGCCCAAGGGCGTGCTGGTGCCGCCGCAGGCGCTGGCGCAGCGTGACGGCGGCACGGTGGTGTTCGTCATCGCCGACGGCCGCGTGCAGCAGCGCAGCGTGAAGCCGGCGGCCGGCGACATCGGCGGCCAGAAGCTGCTGCCCGACGCTGTCAAGGCGGGCGAGCGCGTCGTCGTGTCGCCGCCGGATTCGCTGAAGGACGGTGCGGCCGTGCAGGCCGACGACGCCGAGTGATCGGCATTTCAACAAGACGGAACCCCCAGGAGAAACCATGGCCCAGCTGATCGAGATCCGCGACCTGTCCAAGGTATACGAGCGTGGCCGCCAGAAGGTCGAGGTGCTGCACCACATCGACCTCGAGGTCGCCCAGGGCGATTTCGTCGCGCTGATGGGCCCGTCGGGCTCGGGCAAGACCACGCTGCTGAACCTGATCGGCGGGCTCGACGTGCCCACCGGCGGCAGCATCAGCGTCGGCGGCCAGCGCATCGACCAGCTGAAGTCGGCGGCCCTGGCCAAGTGGCGCGCGTCGCGCGTCGGCTTCGTGTTCCAGTTCTACAACCTGATGCCGATGCTGTCGGCGCAGCGCAACGTCGAGTTGCCGCTGCTGCTGACCAAGCTGTCGTCCGCCGAGCGCAAGAAGCGCGCGGCCATCGCGCTGCAGCTGGTGGGGCTGGCCGACCGCGCGTCGCACAAGCCGACCGAGCTGTCGGGCGGCCAGCAGCAGCGGGTGTCGATCGCGCGCGCCATCGTCTCCGACCCGATGCTGCTGGTCTGCGACGAACCCACCGGCGACCTCGACCGCCAGTCGGCCGAAGACGTGCTGGGCCTGCTGCGCGTGCTGAACCGCGACCACGGCAAGACCATCGTGATGGTGACCCACGATCCGAAGGCCGCCGAGTACGCGCACCGCACCCACCACCTCGACAAGGGCAGCCTCGTCGGGCAGGCCGAGCTGGCAGCATGAAGTACCTCCACCTCGTCTGGGCCTCGCTGTTCCGGCGCAAGACGCGCACGGTGCTGACGCTGGTCTCCATCATCGCGGCCTTCCTGCTGTTCGGCCTGCTCGATGCCGTGCGCACCTCGTTCTCGCAGGCCGGGCAGAGCGCCAACGGCGCGGCGCGGCTGCAGACCGGCTCGAAGCTGTCGTTCATCCAGACGCTGCCGCTGTCGCTCACGCAGCAGATCGAGCGCGTCGACGGCGTGAAGGCGGTGGCCTATGCCAACTGGTTCGGCGGCGCGTACCAGGACCCGCACAACCAGGTGTTCAGCTTCGCGGTGGCGCCGAACTACCTCGACCTGTTCCCCGAGGTCGCGGTGACCGAGGCCGAGCGCAAGGCGTTCGCCAGCACCCGCACCGGCGCACTGGTGGGCGAGAAGCTCGCGCAGCGCTTCGGCTGGAAGGTGGGCGACCGGGTGCCGCTGCAGTCGAACATCTTCCCCGACCGCTCGGGCAGCAAGAACTGGCAGTTCGACATCGTGGGCATCCTGCATGCCACCGACAAGAAGACCGGCGGCTTCTTCGACCAGATGTTCCTGCTGAACTGGAAGTACTTCGACGAGACGACGCCGTACAACCAGGGCAACGCCGGCTGGTACGTGACGCGCGTGACCGACGTGAACCAGGCCGACCGCGTCGCGAAGGCGATCGATGCGCTGTCGGCCAACTCCGACCACGAGACGCGCACGCAGACCGAGCAGGCGGCCACCGCGTCGTGGATGAAGCAACTGGCCGACATCGGGCTGATCGTCGGCTCGATCATGGGCGCGGTGTTCTTCACGCTGCTGCTGCTGTCGGGCAACACGATGATGCAGGCGGTGCGCGAACGCACCAGCGAGATCGCGGTGCTGAAGACGATCGGCTTCTCCGGCCGCAGCGTGCTCGCGATGGTGCTGGCCGAATCGGTGCTGCTGCTGGTGCTGGGCGGGCTGATCGGGCTGGGCCTGGCGACCGTGATCATTCCGGTGGTCAGTGCCGGCAGCGGCGGCATGCTGAACCTGCCGTCGGTCGGTACCAGCAGCTGGGTGCTCGGCCTTGCGCTGATGGCCGGCATCGGCATCGTGGTGGGCGCCTTGCCGGCCTGGAACGCGATGCGCCTGAACATCGTCGATGCCCTCGCGGGCCGCTGAACGGGAGATGCGCGTGAACTGGTTGATCAATGTGGGCTTGTTCGTTCTGCTGGCGCTCGTGCTGGCGGCGTGGGTGATGCTGCCGTGGCCGGGCGCGCTGGCGCTGGCGGTGCTGCTGGCCGGCTGGCTGCTGCTGACGCGGCGCGGCCGGCAGACGCTGTCGGTGGCCAACGTCGGCATCAGCACGCTGACGCAGCGGCTGGGCGCCTCGGGCGTGATCGTGGTCGGCATCGCCGGCGTGGTCGGCGTGCTGGTCTCGCTGCTGTCGATGGCCGAGGGCTATGCCGAGACGCTGCGCCGCACGGGCAGCACCGACAGCGTGATCGTGATGCGCGGCGGCTCGGCGTCGGAGGTGTCGTCGGTGCTGACGCGCGACAGCATCGCGCTGATCCAGCAGGCCGACGGCATCGCGCGCAACGACAAGGGCGAGCCGCTGGCCTCCGAAGAGCTGGTGGTGGCGGCCAACCTGCCGGTGAAGGGCGGCGCGCCCGATGAAACCGGCAGCGTGCAGCTGCGCGGCGTCGGCGAGCGGGCCTGGGCGGTGCGCCCGCAGGCGAAGATCATCGCCGGCAAGGCTTTCGGGCCGGGCCTGCGCGAGCTGGTGGTGGGGCAGGGCGCGGCACGGCAGTTCGCCGGGCTGGTGCCGGGCGGCACGGTGCGCCTGGGCGCGCAGACCTGGACGGTGGCCGGCGTGTTCGCGACCGGCGACGCGCTCGAATCCGAGATCTGGGCCGACGGCAACGTGGTCGCCGACACCTACCGCCGCGCCGCCAGCCGCACCTCGGTGACGGCGCGGCTGGCCGATCCGCAGTCCTTCAAGACGCTGAAGGCCGCGCTCGAATCGAACCCGCAGCTGCAGGTCGACGTGACGACCACGCTCGACTACTTCAGCAAGCAATCCGAAGGCGTGACCAAGGTGCTGCGCATCATCGGCATCACGGTCGGCTCGATCATGGCGATCGGCGCGATGTTCGGTGCGCTGAACACGATGTTCGCCGCGGTGGCGGCGCGGGCACGCGAGATCGCGACGCTGCGCGCGATCGGCTTCTCGGGCCTGCCGGTGGTGGTGGCGGTGATGCTCGAGACGATGCTGCTGGCGCTGCTCGGCGGCGTGCTCGGCGGGCTGCTGGCGTGGGGGGTGTTCGACGGCTACGGCGCGTCGACGATGGCGGCCGGCTCGGTCGGCAAGCTGAGTTTTGCGCTGCGGGTGTCGCCCGACCTGCTGTGGACGGGGCTCAAATGGGCGCTCGCGATCGGCTTCATCGGCGGGCTGTTCCCGGCGGTGCGCGCGGCGCGGCTGCCGGTGACGACCGCGTTGCGCGAGCTCTGAGCGGGGTGCAGCCGAAGGCGGGGCGATGATCGATGCCGCAACCCAGGCCCTGGTGCTGCAGCGCTACCCGATGCTGCGCGAGTTGCCCACCGCGCAGCTGGCGGAGCTGCTGGCCGACGCCGCGCTGCTGCGCATGCCGGCCTGCAGCCTGATGTTCGACGAGAACCAGCCGTGCCGGGGCTTTCCGCTGCTGCTGTCGGGCAGCGTGCGCATCGTCAAGGCGGCGCCCAGCGGGCGCGCGTTGCACTTGTACCAGGTGCGGCCGGGTGACAGCTGCATCCTGACCAGCAGCTGCCTGCTCGGCCACGCGCCGTACCACGCGCGCGGCACGGCCGAATGCGACATCGAGCTCGTCGTGCTGCCGCCGGCGGCGTTCAAGCGCCTGATGGCGCAGCTGGAGTCGTTTCGCGAGCATGTGTTCAGCAACTTCTCGCAGCGGCTCACCGACCTGATGGCCCTGGTGTCGGCGGTCGCTTTCCAGAAGCTCGACCAGCGGCTGGCGGCTCTGCTGGTGGCGCGTGAATCGCCGCTGCGCACCACGCACCAGGCGCTGGCCGACGAGCTGGGCAGCGTGCGCGAGATCGTCAGCCGGCTGCTGAAGAACTTCTCGGATCAGGGCTGGCTGCGGCTCGGGCGAGAGCAGATCGAGGTGCTGGACGCGGCGGCGCTGGCGCGCTTCGTCTCGCTGTGAAGGTGGCCGCGCCGGCTGTGTGACCTGGGTCACAGAGGCCGCCGGCCGCTTGCGCCACACTGCGCCGATCGGCTTCGGCCTCGTCACCGCGTTCTCGCATGAGCATCGACTGGAACAGCTTCACCCCGTGGGCCTCGCTGGCCGGCGGCCTGGGCATCGGGCTGGCGACTGCCCTTTACCTGCTCGGCAACGGCCGCATCGCCGGCATTGCCGGCATCGTCGGGGCGCCGTGGCGGGCGCTGCTGGCGCGTGCGCCGCTGAAGGCGCATCGCGGCCCGCTGGCCTTCATCGGCGGCCTGCTCCTCGCGCCCTGGGCCTGGCGGATGTGGGCGCCGTGGCCGGCCGTCTCGGTCGATGTCGGGCCCGGCGCGTTGATCGCGGCCGGCCTGCTGGTGGGCATCGGCGTGCGCCTGGGCAACGGCTGCACCAGCGGGCATGGCGTGTGCGGGCTGAGCCGCCTGTCGCTGCGCTCGCTGGTGAACGTGCTGGCCTTCATGGGGGCCGGCTTCGCCACCGTGTTCGTGCTGCGGCACCTCTTCTGAAGGCGGCGCCGATGGGATCCTTCATCGCGTTGCTGAGCGGCCTGGTCTTCGGCCTCGGGCTGATCGCCGGCGGCATGACCGATCCGGCCAAGGTCAAGGGGTTTCTCGACCTGGCCGGTGCGTGGAACCCGAGCCTCGCGCTGGTGATGGCCGGCGCGATCGCGGTCGGGCTGCCGGCCTTCGCGATCGCGCGGCGCCGCCGCACGGCCTGGTCCGGCGCGGCGATGGACATCCCGGGCAGCACCCGCATCGATGCACGGCTGATCGGCGGCGGCGTGCTGTTCGGCGTCGGCTGGGGCATCGGCGGCTTCTGTCCGGGGCCGGCGCTGGTGGCGCTGGCCCGCGGCTGGTGGCCGGCGGCGGTGTTCGTCGCGGCGATGCTGGCCGGCATGGCGATCCACGACCGCTGGCTCGCCGCCCGCTGAGAGGAGCCGCCATGCTGGTCTTTCGCCAACTCTTCGACGCGCCGTCGTCCACCTACACCTACCTGCTCGGCGATGCGGAGGCGGGCGAGGCGGTGCTGATCGACCCGGTCTACGAGCATGTGCGCCGCGACTCCGCCCTGCTGCGCGAACTGGGCCTGCGGCTGATCGCGACGCTCGACACGCATGTGCATGCCGACCACGTCACCGGCGCGTGGCTGCTGAAGCAGCGCCTGGGCAGCCTCATCCTGCTGTCGCAGGCCGCCGGTGTGCATGAGGCCGACCGGTTGCTGGCGCATGGCGATCGAGTGGCCTTCGGTACGCGCTGCCTGCAGGTGCGCGCCACGCCTGGCCACACCGACGGCTGCCTCACCTATGTGATGGACGACGAACGCATGGCGTTCACCGGCGATGCGCTGCTGATCCGCGGCTGCGGCCGCACCGATTTCCAGCAGGGCAGCGCGGGGCAGCTGTACCGCTCGGTGCAGCTGCAGATCCTGTCGCTGTCGCCGGACTGCCTGCTGTACCCGGCGCATGACTACCGCGGGCTCACGGTGACCAGCGTGGCCGAGGAGCGCCGCTACAACCCGCGCCTGGGCGGTGACGCGAGCCTTGCAGACTTCGAGGGCTACATGACGAACCTGGGCCTGCCGCACCCGAAGCTGATGCAGATCGCGGTGCCGGCCAACCTGCGCTGCGGGCGGCCCGAGAGCGAGGCCGCGCTGCCGCAGGAGCCGACCTGGGCGCCGCTCAGCTTCAGCTTCGGCGGTGTGTGGGAGATCCAGCCGACGTCGCTGGCCGAGCGCTTGGCGGCCGGGGACGTGCAGGTGATCGACGTGCGCGAGCCGGCGGAGTTCAGCGATGGCTTCGGCCACATTCGCGGTGCGCGGCTCGTGCCCTTGCCCGAGCTGGTGGCGCGCAGCGGCGAGATCGCGCGCGATCGTCCGGTGGTGGCGGTGTGCCGCTCGGGCGCGCGCTCGGCGCAGGCGCTGGTGTTGCTGCAGAAAGCGGGTTTCAATGAGCTGGCCAACCTGGCTGGTGGCATGCTGCGCTGGCACGCCGAAGCCTTGCCGGTGGAGGGTGCAGCGCACTGGAGAAGCCCATGAACAGACCTGGTTCCGACACGGTGTTCGCCGGCTCGATTCCCGATCTCTACGACACCCAGCTGGTGCCGTTGATCTTTGCGCCGTATGCGGCCGACCTGGCGCACCGCGCGGCGCAGATCGGGCCGGCCAGCGTGCTGGAGACGGCAGCAGGCACCGGCGTCGTCACGCGCGCGCTGGCGACGGCCCTGCCCGAGGCGGTGGCGCTGGTGGCCACCGACCTGAACCCACCGATGCTGGCGCGCGCCGCCGCGGTCGGCACGTCGCGGCCGGTGCAGTGGCAGCAGGCCGATGCGCTGCAGCTGCCCTTCGAGGACGGGCGCTTCGAGCTCGTCGTCTGCCAGTTCGGCGCGATGTTCTTTCCGGACAAGGCACGTGCCTTCGCCGAGGCGCGGCGCGTGCTCAGGCGCGGCGGCACGCTGCTGTTCAACGTGTGGGACCGCATCGAGGAGAACGAGTTTGCCGACACGGTGACACAGGCGCTGGCCGTGCGCTGGCCGCAGGACCCGCCGCGCTTCATGGCGCGCACGCCGCACGGCTACTTCGAGCGCTCGGCGATCGAAGCCGACCTGCGGGCCGGGGGCTGGCGCGAGACGGTGCATGTCGAGACGCTGCCCGCGCGCAGCCGGGCCGCGTCGGCGCAGGCGGTGGCACGGGCCTACTGCGAGGGCACGCCGTTGCGCAACGAGATCGAGGCGCGGTCCGCCGGCGGCCTGGCCGATGCGACGACGGCTTGCGCCGAGGCGCTGGCCGCGCGCTTCGGGCGGGGTGCGGTCGACGGGCAGATCCAGGCGCACGTCGTCGCGGTGCGCAAGGACACGTAGCCGCGGTGGCGTGAGCGCGCCTCAGCGCAGCGAGGTCAGCCAGTCGCAACGCAGCCGCCGGGCCCGGTGCAGCCAGCGCCGCAGCGCCACATAGCGCCCGGGCACGAAGAACAGCAGCATGCACGCGCCGACCGCGACCGGCTGGCGCAGCAGCAGCGAGGCCGGCAGCCCCATCCAGCCCATCACCCAGAGCGTCAGCACGGCATCCCAGGTGTGGTACTCGACCGGCTGCAGCTCGCGGTGGCCGACATGCCACTGCTTCACGGCGTGCAATTGGTCGAGCGTCATGGTGGGGTCCCGCTGAATCAACGACTGTAGCCAGTCAGGCCGTCTTGTTCAACGCGAACGAGGCCAGCACCGTGTCGGTGACCGACGAGTTCTCGAACGCCCAGCCGGCCGCGAAATCGCCCGGCACGCCCCAGCCGTCGTACTGGTAGTAGACGATGTCCAGCCCGGCCGCCTCGGCCAGCGACATCGCGTCGGCCACCCAGCGCCCGCGGTCGGCCGGCGGCGCCGCGCGGGTGCAGCCGACCTCGCCCAGCATCATCCGCACCGAGTGCGTGGCGGCGTAGTCGAGTGCCGGCTGCATGTCGATGGCCAGCGCCGCCTTGTTCCACAGCTGCGGCGCGGTGGAGTCGTTGTCGCGGATGACGCCAGGGTAGCCCACCGTTCCTGCCGCCGGGAAGCCGCCTTCGCCCTGGTGCGTGAAGTAGTGCGGGCCGTAGTGGTGGAAGCTGTAGACCGTCTTCGCGTCGCCATTGGGCTGCAGGTCGGCGAAGTTCTTCTGGTCGCCCCACACCGGCTGCACGATCACCCAGCGGTCGGCATCCACGTGCCGGATCTGCGCCAGCGCGAGCTGGTGCAGCAGGTTCCACGCGTCCTTGGCCGCCGCGTGGTTGTTGTCGATCTCACCAGCGGTGCGCCCCTGCGGCTCGTTCAGCAGGTCGAACACGATGCCTTGCACGCCGAGGTACTGCTGTGCCAGCTCGCCCCAGGCCTCGACGAACTCGGCCTGTGCCGACGGGTCGGACCACAGCGCGCGGCCGTCATCGGGCCACACGCCGCGGCTCGGCCAGTTGATGTCGAGCGTGGCCGCCAGCACCACGTGCATGCRCTTCGACAGGCACCAGTCGATCAGCATGCCCCATTGCGCGACCGAGGCCTGCAGGCGCGCGGCCAGCGGCTGGCCGGGTAGCAGCGCGGCGCCGGTCTTGAAGTCGAACGGCTGGATGAACAGCCGCGCCACGTTGGCGCCCGCCGTCGGCAGCTCGGCCACGTTCTGCCAATGGCTGGCGGTGGGGTCGGTCCAGCCCTGGTCCGGGAAGATGCTGGTGCCGCGCAGGCGGGGCAGCGCGGCCGACAGCGGCGGCAGGCCGGGCGCCGGTGGCGCGGGTGGGGCCGGGGC
>NZ_JBFULV010000085.1:0-29644 GCF_054049715.1 Rhizobacter sp. P5_C2
CCGCCGACCTGCGCGCGCCGACGCCGACCRCCGCCGCCGAGCTGGCGGCCCCGCCGGCGCGCGAGCTCGCCGAGATGCTGGCCGCGTTCGCGACGCTGATGCAGCGCCGCGTGCACCACGTGCTCGACCAGCAATCGCAGTGGATCGACCGCGCCGCATTGCGGCTTGCGCGGCCGGGGCAGGGCGTGCGGGCGACGGCGCAGCGCCTGCAGGGGCTGGCACATCGGCTGCAGGCGAGTGCCCATCGGCGCCTGCAAACCGATGTGCACCGCCTCGACACGGTTGCGCCGCGGCTCGCGCGCGGCCTGCAGCGCAGCACCGAAGGCGCCGGGCACCGCGCCAATGCGCTGGCGGCGCGGCTGCAGGCCGTGGACCCACGCCAGGTGCTCGCGCGTGGCTACGCGTGGCTCGAGGACGAGCAGGGCGCGCCGATCGCGAGCGTCGCGGCACTGTCGATCGGACAGCGGCTGGGCGCCGTGCTGTCGGACGGCCGCGCGA
The DNA here is from genome assembly GCF_054049715.1 of Rhizobacter sp. P5_C2. Taxonomy (NCBI): domain Bacteria; kingdom Pseudomonadati; phylum Pseudomonadota; class Betaproteobacteria; order Burkholderiales; family Sphaerotilaceae; genus Rhizobacter; species Rhizobacter sp. P5_C2. Next base: position 499 of record NZ_JBFULV010000085.1, read on the forward strand.
CAGTGGACGTGACGCGAGTGACGTCATCGGACGCGCCCCTGCAACCGGCGTCTGCTCTGCCTACAATCCGCCCCACCTGACTCGATACCCGAAAGGAATTCGCATGGAACACACRCTGCCGCCGCTGCCTTACGCGCAAGATGCACTCGCCCCGCACCTGAGCAAGGAAACGCTCGAGTACCACTACGGCAAGCACCACAACGCCTATGTGGTGAACCTGAACAACCTGCAGAAGGGAACCGAGTTCKAGTCCCTGAGCCTGGAAGAGATCGTCAAGAAGGCCTCTGGCGGCATCTACAACAATGCCGCGCAGATCTGGAACCACACCTTCTTCTGGAACTGCATGAAGCCGGCCGGTGGCGGCGAGCCCAAGGGCGCGCTGGCCGCGGCGATCACCGCGAAGTTCGGCAGCTATGCGTCGTTCAAGGAAGCGTTCACGAAGAGCGCCGTCGGCAACTTCGGTTCCGGCTGGACCTGGCTCGTGAAGAAGGCTGACGGCAGCGTCGACATCGTCAACATGGGCGCAGCCGGCACGCCGCTGACCACCGCCGACAAGGCGCTGCTGACGATCGACGTGTGGGAGCACGCCTACTACATCGACTACCGCAACCTGCGCCCGAAGTTCGTCGAGGTCTTCCTGACCTCGCTGGTCAACTGGGAGTTCGCGGAAAAGAACTTCGCCTGAGCTGACGGTCGTCGCCCAGCAAAAAGCCGGTCCCTGGACCGGCTTTTTTCATGGAGTTGCGCGAGCGGCGCGAGGTGCAGGGTGTCAGCGCCCGAACGGCGTTCCCGACAGCTTGTCGCCCGACTTGATGCCGCGCTTGGCAAACCAGCCCTGGTTCATCTCGAGCACGAAGCGCACCGGCTTCTTCGAGCAGTGCGAGTCGAGCGACTGCGGCTTCATGTCTTCGATGTTGACGACGGTGCCGTCGTCGGCGATGAAGGCGGCCGACAGCGGCAGCAGCGTGTTCTTCATCCAGAAGCACTGCACGCCGGCGTCTTCGAACGCGAACAGCATGCCGTCGTTGGTGCCCATGGTGCGGCGGAACATCAGGCCGGTGGCCCGTTGGTCGGGGGTCTGCGCGACCTGCGCCTGGATGTTGTGGATGCCGGCGGTGACCTGGATCGCGGGCAATTGCTGCGGCGCGTCCTGCGCGAGCGCGGCCGTGACGATCGGGCCGAGGGCAAGCAGGGCCAGCAGGCGGGAGGCGTTGGTCTTCATGGTCCGGCGGGGTGTTCGTTTCGACAAGCGGCGGCAGAGTGTAGCGAGCACCCAAGAAAAACGCCCGGCACGGGCCGGGCGTTCTTCATGCAACTCAGTGAAGCGGGCGCGAGCCCGGCTTCGCTTGAATTACTTGGCAGCCGAAGCAGCCTTTTCGCTCTTCTCGGCCTTCTTGGCTTCAGCCTTTTCGGCCTTCTTCTCGGCCTTGGCAGCCGATGCAGCCGGCTTGGCGGCTTCAGCGGGCTTGGCGTCAGCGGCGAAAGCGCCGGCAGCGAACAGGGAAGCAATCAGGGCGGCCAGAATCTTGTTCATGTGAATACCTTTCGAAAGTTTGGATCCGCCGTCCATCGGTGGACGACCCGCCGCTAACGCGGGCTCTCGAATGTCGGTTGACACGGGACGTGACATAGAATCGCCGGCTTCAGTGCGGTCCGTTCCCAGTCACTCCAACATCAGCAGCGCGCGGAGCTATCTCATGTATCAGCACATCAAGGTGCCCGAGGGTGGGCAGAAGATCACCGTCAACGCCGACTTCTCGCTCAACGTCCCCGACCACCCCATCATTCCGTACATCGAGGGTGACGGCACGGGCTACGACATCACCCCGGTGATGATCAAGGTGGTCGACGCCGCGGTGGCGAAGGCCTACAAGGGCAGCAAGAAGATTCACTGGATGGAGATCTTCGCCGGCGAGAAGTCGACCAAGGTCTACGGCCCCGACGTCTGGCTGCCCGAAGAAACGCTGCAGGTGCTGCGCGAGTACGTCGTGTCGATCAAGGGCCCGCTGACGACGCCGGTCGGCGGCGGCATCCGCTCGCTGAACGTTGCGCTGCGCCAGGAACTCGACCTCTACGTCTGCCTGCGTCCGATCCAGTACTTCAAGGGCGTGCCGTCGCCGGTGAAGGAACCCGAGAAGACCAACATGGTGATCTTCCGCGAGAACTCGGAAGACATCTACGCCGGCATCGAGTTCGAGGCCGAGAGCGACAAGGCCAAGAAGCTGATCAAGTTCCTGCAGGACGAATTCGGCGTCAAGAAGATCCGCTTCCCGAACACCTCGGGCATCGGCATCAAGCCGGTCTCGCGCGAAGGCACCGAGCGCCTGGTGCGCAAGGCGATCCAGTACGCGATCGACAACGACAAGCCCAGCGTGACCATCGTGCACAAGGGCAACATCATGAAGTACACCGAAGGTGGCTTCCGTGATTGGGCCTATGGCCTGGCGCAGAAGGAATTCGGTGCCGAGCTGATCGATGGCGGCCCGTGGTGCAAGTTCAAGAACCCGACCACCGGCCGCGACATCACGATCAAGGATTCGATCGCCGATGCCTTCCTGCAGCAGATCCTGCTGCGCCCGGCCGAGTACTCGGTGATCGCGACGCTGAACCTGAACGGCGACTACGTCTCCGACGCGCTGGCGGCCCAGGTCGGCGGCATCGGCATCGCCCCGGGTGCGAACCTGAGCGACTCCGTCGCGATGTTCGAAGCCACCCACGGCACGGCGCCGAAGTACGCCGGCAAGGACTACGTGAACCCGGGTTCCGAGATCCTGTCGGCCGAAATGATGCTGCGCCACATGGGCTGGAGCGACGCGGCGAACCTGATCATCAGCTCGATGGAGAAGTCGATCCTGTCGAAGAAGGTCACGTACGACTTCGCCCGCCTGATGGACGGTGCGACCCAGGTGTCGTGCTCGGGCTTCGGCCAGGTGATGATCGACCACATGTGATCGTGCGCCGGCGGCTTCGGCCCTGGCGGTGGTCTGCGAACCCCTTGTTCCTGCGTGGAGCGAGGGGTTTTTTCTTGGGCGTTGCGCAGCAGCGTCCAGCAATGAAAGCGGCCCAGCGCCGTCTGCTTCGGGAAGCCGATGAAGGCCTTCCGCACCAGACGAATCACTGGGCCCGCAGCGTTCACGCCGCCTGCGCGGCGCGGGTTCTGCGCCCTCTAGGCTGCAGCGGCTGAGGACTCCGCCACACCGACAGAACTGCGGCGATGCGGTGCCGTCTCGGGTGCATCGAGCGCAGAGATGTTCTGCGCGAGCTGGCCTTTGGGGCCTTGCACCACTTCGTAGCTCACGCGGCCGCCCTGCTTGAGCGTGCGAAAGCCTTCACTCTGGATGGCCGAAAAATGTGCGAACACATCCTCGCCACCCCCTTCGGGTTCAATGAAGCCGAATCCCTTCGCATCATTGAACCATTTCACGGTTCCGAACAACTTCTGGGCCATATTGGTCTCCTATCCCTGTGAGCGAAGAATTTTGTGCGCCACTTTGGTGACTGTCAAGGCACGGCAAACCAGGGTTCAGGGCCATGCAACCAAATGCATTCCATGCGCGGCCTTCTCGGAGAACAATGGGCACGTTGTGATGCATTTCCGACCCTTGCAGTTCGTTCGGATGTCGCAATATCCGTTCGGGTGAGCACTGCGAAATCAACTCTATAGAATGGTTCCATGCCCGAGGAAAAACCGATACCGCCCGAGCCGCTGAAGGGGCCGACACCCGACGATGGGCAAGGGGCGGTCGTGGCCGAAAGGCAAGCCGCGAAGACCGAGCCGCCGCGCATGTACCAAGTGGTACTGCTCAACGACGACTACACACCGATGGAGTTTGTCGTGATGGTGCTTCAGGAGTATTTCCAGCGCGACCTCGAAACCGCGACGCAGATCATGCTCAAGGTTCACAAAGAGGGCCGCGGAGTCTGCGGCGTCTATACGAAAGACGTCGCTGCAACCAAGGTCGAGTTGGTGCTGGCCGCTGCCCGTCGGGGCGGCCACCCGTTGCAATGCATTATGGAGGCCGCATGATCGCGCAAGAGCTTGAAGTCAGCCTGCACATGGCGTTCGTCGAGGCGCGCCAGCAGCGCCACGAATTCATCACTGTCGAGCACCTGCTGATGGCGCTGCTCGACAACCCGTCCGCCGCAGAGGTCCTGCGAGCGTGTTCGGCCAACATCGATGACCTGCGCAAGAGTCTCGCGCAGTTCATCAAGGAAAACACACCGACCGTCGGCGGCGCCGAAGAGGTCGACACGCAGCCGACGCTGGGTTTCCAGCGCGTGATCCAGCGCGCGATCATGCACGTGCAGTCCACCGGCAGTGGCAAGAAGGAAGTGACCGGCGCCAACGTGCTGGTCGCGATCTTCGGCGAAAAGGACTCGCACGCGGTCTACTACCTGCACCAGCAGGGCGTGACGCGGCTCGACGTCGTCAACTTCATCGCGCACGGCATCAAGAAGACCGATCCGCCGGAGCCGGCCAAGCCGAGCGAGGGCGGGGCGAGCGCCGAGGGCGAGAAGGACGAGGGCGAAGGCAAGGGCTCGCCGCTCGACCAGTTCACGCAGAACCTGAACCAGCTGGCGCGCGACGGCAAGATCGATCCGCTGATCGGCCGCGAGCTCGAGGTCGAGCGCGTGATCCAGATCCTGTGCCGCCGCCGCAAGAACAACCCGCTGCTGGTTGGCGAAGCCGGCGTCGGCAAGACCGCCATCGCCGAGGGCCTCGCATGGCGCATCACGCAGGGCGACGTGCCGGAGATCCTGGCCGACGCCAACGTGTACTCGCTCGACATGGGCGCGCTGCTGGCCGGCACCAAGTACCGCGGCGATTTCGAGCAGCGCCTGAAGAGCGTGCTGAAGCACCTGAAAGACCAGCCGAACGCGGTGCTGTTCATCGATGAAATCCACACGCTGATCGGCGCCGGCGCGGCGTCGGGCGGCACGCTGGACGCGAGCAACCTGCTGAAACCGGCGCTCAGCTCGGGTGCAATGAAGTGCATTGGTGCGACCACCTTCACGGAGTACCGCGGCATCTTCGAGAAGGATGCGGCCTTGTCGCGGCGCTTCCAGAAGGTCGACGTGGTCGAACCGTCGGTCGAGGAGACGGTCGAGATCCTGAAGGGCCTGAAGTCGAAGTACGAGGAGCACCACGGCGTCAAGTACGCACTGGGCGCGCTGCAGGCCGCGGCCGAGCTGTCGGCCAAGTTCATCAACGACCGCCACCTGCCGGACAAGGCGATCGACGTGATCGACGAGGCCGGTGCCGCGCAGCGCATCCTGCCGAAGAGCAAGCAGAAGAAGACCGTCACCCGCAACGAGGTCGAGGAGATCGTCGCGAGGATCGCGCGCATCCCGCCGACCAGCGTGTCGAGCGATGACCGTTCGAAGCTCAAGACGCTGGACCGCGACCTGAACAGCGTGGTGTTCGGCCAGGAGCCGGCGGTCGAGGCCATCGCGGCTGCCATCAAGATGGCGCGCTCGGGCCTGGGCAAGCCCGACAAGCCGATCGGCTCGTTCCTGTTCAGCGGCCCCACCGGCGTCGGCAAGACCGAGGTCGCGAAGCAGCTGGCGTTCATCCTGGGCATCGAGCTGATCCGCTTCGACATGAGCGAGTACATGGAGCGCCATGCCGTCAGCCGCCTGATCGGCGCGCCTCCGGGCTATGTCGGCTTCGACCAGGGCGGCCTGCTGACCGAGGCGATCACGAAGAAGCCGCATGCGGTGCTGCTGCTCGACGAGATCGAGAAGGCGCACCCGGACGTCTTCAACGTGCTGCTGCAGGTGATGGACCACGGCACGCTGACCGACAACAACGGGCGCAAGGCCGACTTCCGCAACGTCATCATCATCATGACGACGAATGCGGGCGCGGAGACGATGAACAAGTCGACGATCGGCTTCACGAACTCGCGCGAGCAGGGCGACGAGATGGCCGACATCAAGCGGCTGTTCACGCCGGAGTTCCGCAACCGGCTCGACGCGACCGTCAGCTTCCGGGCGCTGAACGAAGAGATCATCCTGCGGGTGGTCGACAAGTTCCTGCTGCAGCTCGAGGGCCAGCTGTCGGAGAAGAAGGTCGAGGTCACGTTCACCGACGGGCTGCGCAAGCTGCTGGCGAAGAAGGGGTTCGACCCGCTGATGGGCGCGCGGCCGATGCAGCGCCTGATCCAGGACACGATCCGTCGTGCACTGGCCGACGAGCTGCTGTTCGGCAGCCTGGTCGACGGCGGCCGCCTGACGGTGGATGTGGACGCCGACGGCAAGACGGTGCTCGACATCCAGCCGGCCAAGAAGATCGACAAGCCGAAGGCCGAGCCGGCGACGGCCTGATCTTCGCGAGTCGTGATCCGGAACGGGGCCTGCGGGCCCCGTTTGTCATGGCGCTGGTGGATCGGCGAGCGGGAAGCGCGCCGCCGGGTCCTGCTCGAAGAAGTCGCGCAGCAGCGCGTACAGCGGCGCATCCCAGGCCTGCAGGTCAAGCGGCGCGACGAAGAAGGTCTCGCACGCCACCGCGAAGAACTCGTCCGGGCCTTCGGCGGCGTACGGGTCCATGAAGATGTCCTCGTCGCGATCGACCTCGCCGCAAAAGCGTTCGTAGCTGGCCGGCATCACCTCGCGCCAGCGCAGGTGCGCCTCCTTGCTCGGCAGCGGCGGGATGCCGTCGGAGCGGCCATCGCGCATGTCGATGACGTGCGCGAACTCGTGGATCACGACGTTGTAGGCCCAGCCGCTGCCGTCCTCCGGGTTCTCCTGCGCGTCGGCGACGTCGCGCCATGACAGCGTCATCGGCCCGGCGCCGGGCGCTTCGCCGGTCAGCGCCTCTTCGTACTCGTGCACGATGCCGTCGTCGTCGACGACCTCGCGCTTCGCCAGCATCTCGTCGGGGTGCACGACGATCAGCACGAAGGCGTCGTACCAGCCGAGCCCGAGCCGCAGCACCGGCAGGCAGGCCTGCGCGGCGATCGCGACCGCCATCGCGTCGGTGACGACCACGCCGTGCGTGCCGTGGAATTGCTTGTCGGCGAGGAACAGTGTCGCGAAGCGGCGCAACTGCTCGGCGTCAGTCTCATCGACGTCGCCGAGGAACGGGTAGCGCTCGAGCGTCTCGGCCCACAGCGCGTCGGGAATCGGACGGCGTTCCAGCGTGCGGCGCTCGCGCCACCCCCGCCACGCCGAAGCCAGGCGCACCAGCACGGCGGTTCAGGGAAGCGCCACGCCCGGTGGCGTGATGCGCCTGAAGCCGCGCGCGCTCAGGCGCAGCACCTCGGCGCGATGCGGTGGGTGGTCGAGCTCCCAGTCGCTCAGCACGTGGCGCAGCATGCCCGGCGCCAGCGGCTCGCTGCCCGGGTGGTGGGTGTGGCCGTGCACCATCGTCGTCGCGCCCGCTTCATGCAGCCAGCGCACCGCGGCGGCACCGTCGACGTCGGCCCAGTCCATCGGCGTCGGAAGATTGCGCTTGAGCTGCTCGCTCTCGTTGCGCACCGCGCGCGCGAAGCGGCGGCGCTCGTCGAGCGGCTTCGCGAGGAAATCCTGCTGCCAGGCCTCGCTGCGCACCAGCGCGCGGAACTGCTGGTACTTGGTGTCGTCCAGGCACAGCGCGTCGCCGTGCGTCAGCAGCACGCGCAGCCCGAAGGCCTGCAGCACCGTCGGGTCGGGCAGCGCGAGCACGCCGCAGTCGCGCAGCATGTCGAGCCCGACCAGGAAGTCGCGGTTGCCCGCCATGAAGCCGACCGTGCGGCGGCATGCCGCCTCGGCCAGCTCGTTGGCGCAGCGCGCCTCGAACTCGTCGTGGCGGCTGTCGTCGCCGGCCCACACCTCGAACAGGTCACCGAGAATGAACACTGCGTCGGCGTCGGTCGTGCGCAGGTAGGCCGACCAGGCGTCGAAGGTGCGCGGCGTGTCGGCGCTCAGGTGCAGGTCGGAGATGAAATCCACGCTGCGCCAGTCGGTCGGCACTGCGTACTCCCAGAGGCTGGGCAACGGCGGCGGTGCAACGGCGGTCTGGCGCGACATGAAACCCCGTACTGCAGGTTGTGGCGGGCGGTGTGGGAGCGCGCTGGGCTCAGACCACCTTGGCTTCGGTGATCACGACGTCTTCGACCGGCACATCGCTGTGGCCGCCCTTGTTGCCGGTCTTCACCTGCTCGATCTTGTCGACGATGTCGTGGCCCGCCACGACCTTGCCGAACACCGCATAGCCCCAGCCGGACGGCGTCTCGGACTTGAAGTTCAGGAAGTCGTTGTCGGTCGCGTTGATGAAGAACTGCGCGGTGGCCGAATGCGGCACGCTGGTGCGCGCCATCGCGAGCGTGTAGTGGTCGTTCTTCAGGCCGTTGCCGGCTTCGTTCTGGATCTGCGCGTCGGTCGGCTTCTGCTTCATGCCCGGCTCGAAGCCGCCGCCCTGGATCATGAAGCCCTTGATGACGCGGTGGAACACCGTGCCGCTGTAGTGGCCCTTCTCGACGTACGAGAGGAAGTTCTTGACCGACAGCGGCGCCTTGGCGTCGTCGAGTTCGATGCGGATGGTGCCGTGGTTGGTGACCAGGTCGACGAGTTTGCTCATGTTATTTCTCCAGCGTGGCTTGCTTGATGATGACGGGTTGGACCGGCACGTCCTGGTACGGTCCCTTGCTGCCGGTCTGCACGGCGCGGATCTTGTCGACGACGTCCATGCCCGAGACGACCTTGCCGAACACCGCATAGCCGTTGCCGTCGCGCGATTGCGCGGCGTTCAGGAAGGCGTTGTCCTTCACGTTGATGAAGAACTGCGAGGTGGCCGAGTTGGGGTCCATCGTGCGGGCCATCGCGACGGTGCCGCGCGTGTTGTCGAGGCCGTTGCGGGCTTCGAGCGGGATCGGCGCGCGCACGGGCTTTTCCTTCAGGTCGGGGGTCATGCCGCCGCCCTGGACCATGAAGTCGGGGATGACGCGGTGGAACACCGTGCCGTTGTAGTGGCCGTCCTTCACGTACTGCAGGAAGTTGGCCGCCGACTTCGGCGCCTTCGCCGCATCGACCTCGACGACGATGTCGCCGAGCGAAGTCGCGAGCTTCACCTTCTGCTGGGCGTGGGCCGCCAGGCTGCTCGTCAGGCCGGCGACGCCGACCACGCCGGCCGCCAGCAGCGGCATCCATGACTTGAGGGTTCTCACAAGATCACTCCTTCGAAGAATATTTTCCATTGTCCACTTTCCTTGCCCCAGTACTGGCGCTTCAGCGGCCCGGTCAACTGGCCGCTGAGCACCTCGCCGAACGTGACGATCAGCACCTCGCCGGTGTCGCGCCACGACAGGATCGACATCTCCTTCAGCTCGGCGCTGCGGCCGCGCGTGGCCTGCAGTTCCTTGTCGACCATCTGCGACCACTGTGCGAGGTCGGCGCTGCCGCTCTGGAATTGCGGCGAGTAGAAGCCCAGCAGTTTCTGGACGTCGCCCTGCGAGCGCGCGATGCGCCACTGCTCGACCATCGCATGCGCCGCGACGCGTTCCTGCGCCACCTGCGCGCGCGCCACCCACTCGATCTTCGGCGCGATCACGACCGGCGTGCGCCGCGGCGACACCTCGCGCAGCAGGCGCAGCAAGTCGGGGTTGGCCAGCACCACGCAGCCGTCGGTGGTCTGCGGGCCGCGTGCGAAGTTGGCCGGCGGCACGCCGTGCAGCCAGATGCCGCCGCCGGTCTTGCCGCGCCGGCGGTCGTATTCGTTGGGGTAGTTCAGCGTCAGCGCGCCGGGGCCGTAGAACTCGGCGACCTGCTGGTTCGTCAGCCGGCTGGTGATGAAGTAGGCGCCGAGCGGCGTGCGCTGGTCGCCTTGCTCCTTCTTGTCGACACCCAGCCTGCCGAGCGAGACGTAGTGGTCGGCGATCAGGCGCAGGCCCTTCGCGTCGTTCGCGAACAGGTACAGGCGGGAGCGGCTCGCGTCGACGGCGATCGCGTGCCGGGTGCTCGGCGGGATGTCGATGAACTGGCGCGGCACCGCATCGGCCGGCGGGCGCTCGGTGAGGGCGGCCAGCCGCACGGTGGCCTCCTGGCGCAGTTGCGCGAGCTGGTCGGGCGACGAAGCGGCCAGTTCGGGCGGCGCGGCGCCCATCGCCTCGAGCGGTTGCCGGCGTGCGAGCAGCAGGTCGCCGTACACCAGTTGCGCGAGCTGGAAGTTCGGCACCTCGCGTGTCAGGGCCTCGGCGCGCGCGAGCGCGGTGCGGGCATCGCCGTCGTGGATCAGCTGGTAGACCTCGATCAGCCGTGCCTCGGGCGAGGCCGGCGCGCTCGCCACGCCGCTGCGCGCGACGGCAGGCTTCAACGCCGCAGGCGGTGCAGCCACGGCCACGCCCGCCGCCCACGGCAGCGCCAGGCAGACAGGCAGTGCCGCGCGGCGGCACCACTCACGCAGGCGTCGGATCACGAACCGGTGCTTTCCTTCTGGATCAGCCAGCGGCCGGAGACGCGCACCAGGTCGAGCCGCTTGCGACTGGACACCTTCAGCGCATCGGCACTGTAGGCCTGGCGCACCTGCACGACGGCCTTGTCGCCTTGCACGCGGATGTCGAAGTCGCTCAGGTTCACCGAGATGCTGCGCTTGCTGGTGATGCGAGCGCGGCGTTCGGCCTCCCAGGCCGCGCGCGTCTTGCCGCCGTTGAAATCATGGATGTAGGACGCGAAGTAGGCGTCCATGTCCTTGCGCGCCCAGGCCGCGGCCCAGGCGAGCGCGGCGGCATGCACGTCCTTCGCGTCTTCGGTGGACCCAGCCGGCGACGAAGCGGTCGGCGCGGGCGCGGGAGCAGCCGGCACAGGCTTGGCAGCGGGCGGAGGGGCCGGCGTGGCGACCGGTGCAGGTGCGGGAACGGGGGCAGGCACCGGAGCCGGCTTCGGCGCGGCGGCAACAAGGACGGACGCCGGGGCTGGTGCGGGAACGGGCGCCGGCTTGGCCGCAGCGACCGCCACCGGCGGCTCCGAGCGCGTCATCGGCGAGAACAGGTCGCGGATCATCGCGAGCTTCGGGCTGACCTTGGCGGTGCTGCTGCCGTCGATCTGCAGCGCGCGCGAATAGGCCTGGCTGGCCAGCTTCGCGTACACGTCGCCGAGGTTCTCGTAGGCCGTCGCGTAGCTCGGATTGGTGCGGATCGCCGCTTCGAGCGAGCGCCGCGCCTGCTCGTACTGGCCCTGCTTGCTGTACAGCACCGCCAGGTTGTTGTGCGGCTCGGGCAGCTCGGGGTGGTCTTCGGTCAGCTTGACGAACACCGCGATCGCGTCGTTCGACTTGCCTTGCTCCGACAGCACCAGGCCCTTCAGGAAGCGCATGCGTGCGTCCTTGGGCTTGGCCGACAGGAACTGGTCGGCCTTCTGGTTCGCCTCGGCCAGCCGGCCCGCGCCGAGCAGGCTGTCGACATCGCCGTACTCGTCGGCTCGCGCGGTGCCAGCGATCGTGAACACGGCGAACGCGGCCAGGGCGACGAGCGAGGAGCGTGGGGTCATCAGGTGGCCGCGAGGTTTTGGGTGGGCGCCGTAGGGCGGAACGGTGTGCGGAAACGGCCCGCTATACTGCGAAAATTGTATAGCAGCCCCGTGGCTGCAAGCCCTTCGACCCGCTGGCCAGGCCCTATGAGCGGTTCCACTGCAGCACTCCGCCGATGACCCTGAGCATCTTCAACACCTTGTCGCGTCAGACCGAGGTGTTCACGCCGATCGAACCGAATCACGTGCGCATGTATGTGTGCGGCATGACGATCTACGACCTGTGCCACGTCGGCCACGCGCGTTTCATGATGGCCTTCGACGTGGCCGCGCGCTGGATGCGCACGCTGGGCTACCAGGTCACGTACGTGCGCAACATCACCGACATCGACGACAAGATCATCAAGCGCGCGCTCGAACGCAACATCCCGATCCGCCAGCTCTCCGACGAGATGACGGCCGCGATGCACGAAGACGTGGCCGCGCTCGGCATCCTGCCCCCCACGCACGAGCCGCGCGCGACGCAGTACGTGCCACAGATGCTGCAGATGATCGCCACGCTCGAGCGCAAGGGCTACGCCTACCGCTCGCCGAACGGCGACGTGAACTACGCGGTGCGCAAGTTCGACGGCTACGGCAAGCTTTCGGGCAAGTCGCTCGACCAGCTGCGCGCCGGCGAGCGCGTCGCCGTGCTCGACGGCAAGGACGATCCGCTCGACTTCGTGCTGTGGAAGTCCGCCAAGCCGACCGAGCCCGACGACGCCAAGTGGGCGAGCGAGTTCGGCGCCGGCCGGCCGGGCTGGCACATCGAGTGCTCGGCGATGAGCTGCGCGATCCTCGGCGAGCACTTCGACATCCACGGCGGCGGCATGGACCTGCAGTTCCCGCACCACGAGAACGAGATCGCGCAGAGCGAAGGCGCGAACGGCAAGCGCTTCGTCAACGTGTGGATGCACAACGGCTTCCTGAACGTCGTCAACGACCAGGGCCAGAACGAGAAGATGTCGAAGTCGCTCGGCAACTTCTTCACCATCCGCGACGTGCTGAAGCACTACGACGGCGAGACGATCCGCTTCTTCATGCTGCGCACGCAGTACCGCAGCCCGCTGAACTTCGGCCCGGCCAACCTCGACGATGCGCGCAACGCGCTGCGCCGGCTCTACACCGCGCTGGTCGACCTCGACGTGCCCGAGATCGCGGTCGACTGGACGCAGCCGCAGGCCGCGCGCTTCCATGCCGCGATGAACGAAGACTTCAACACGCCCGAGGCGGTGGCGGTGCTGTTCGAGCTCGCGACCGAGCTGAACAAGAGCCGCTCGCCCGAGCAGGCGGCGCTGTTCAAGGGGCTGGCCGCGACGCTCGGGCTGCTGCAGCAGAACGCGCGCGGCTACCTGCAGGGTGGCAGCACGCTCGACGACGCCGCGATCCAGGCGCAAATCCAGGCCCGCGCCGATGCGAAGAAGGCGCGCGATTTCGCGCTCGCCGACAGCATCCGCCAGGCCCTGCTCGCGCAAGGCATCGTGCTACAGGACTCTGCGCAAGGCACGACCTGGATGAAGGCCTGATCCGTGGCGCGCTCCGTCACCCCTGAGTATTGGGATGAGGCGTGCAGGCACCTCGTCAAGCGCGACCGGGTGATGCGCAAGCTGATCCCGCAGTTCGGCGAAGGCCGGCTGCAAAGCCGCGGCGATGCCTTCACGACGCTCGCGCGGTCGATCGTCGGCCAGCAGAGTTCGGTGAAGGCCGCGCAGTCGTCGTGGGAGCGCGTGGCCGCGCTGCTCGACGGCGGCTCGCAGCGCATCCAGCCGGCCGCGGTGCTGGCCATCGCGACCGCGCAGATGCGCGAGGCCGGGTTGTCGGCGCGCAAGATCGATTACCTCGTCGACCTGGCCCAGCACTTCGAGGCCGGCAGCGTGCACGTGCGCCAATGGCAGCAGATGGACGACGAGGCGATCGTCGACGAATTGGTGGCGATCCGCGGCATCAGCCGCTGGACCGCCGAGATGTTCCTGATCTTCCACCTGATCCGCCCGAACGTGCTGCCGCTGGACGACCCCGGACTGATCAAGGGCATCAGCCACAACTACTTCAGCGGCGAGCCGGTTTCGCGGGCCGAAGCACGTGAAGTGGGCGACGCCTGGGCGCCTTTTCGCTCGGTGGCCACATGGTACATTTGGCGCAGTCTCGACCCGCTTGCCGTGGCATATTGACGACCCGCAAGCCGGCCCCCATCGTTGGGCCAGGGCATCCTCCTTCAAGAACAGGGATCAAGACAAATGAGCAAACGCCATTTCCTTGAATTCGAGCAACCCATTGCCGAACTCGAAACCAAGATCGAAGAGCTGCGCTACGTGCAAAGCGAATCGGCCGTCGACATCTCCGAAGAGATCGACCGCCTGGGCAAGAAGAGCCAGCAGCTCACGAAGGACGTCTACGCGAGCCTGACGCCGTGGCAGGTCACGCAGATCGCCCGCCATCCGCAGCGTCCGTACACGCTCGACTACATCAGCGAGATCTTCACCGACTTTCAAGAGCTGAAGGGCGACCGCGCCTTCGCGGACGACCAGTCGATCGTCGGCGGCCTCGCGCGCTTCAACGGCCAGGCCTGCATGGTGGTCGGCCACCAGAAGGGCCGTGACACCAAGGAGCGCGCTGCGCGCAACTTCGGCATGTCGCGCCCCGAGGGCTACCGCAAGGCGCTGCGCCTGATGAAGCTGGCCGAGAAATTCGGCCTGCCGGTGTTCACGCTGGTCGACACGCCGGGGGCCTACCCGGGCATCGGCGCCGAGGAGCGCGGGCAATCCGAGGCCATCGGCCGCAACATCTTCGAGATGGCGCAGCTCGAGGTGCCGATCATCTCGACCATCATCGGCGAAGGCGGCTCCGGCGGCGCGCTGGCGATCAGCGTCGGCGACCAGGTGCTGATGCTGCAGTACTCGGTGTACTCGGTGATCTCGCCGGAAGGCTGCGCATCGATCCTGTGGAAGACCTCGGAGCGTGCCTCCGACGCCGCCGAAGCGCTGGGCATCACGGCGTATCGCCTGAAGGCGCTGGGCCTGGTCGACAAGATCGTCAACGAGCCGGTCGGTGGCGCGCACCGCGACACCAAGCAGATGGCGTCGTTCCTGAAGCGCGCGCTGAATGACGCGCTGCGCCAGGTCAGCGACCTGAAGCCGAAGGAACTGCTGCAGCGCCGCTACGAGCGCCTGCGCGGCTACGGCCGCTTCAGCGACACCAAGGACCACTGACCCCGCCGTGGCGACGTTGGCGCCGAAGCGCGTCGCGGTCGCCTACAGCGCGGGCCGTGACTCGACGGCCTTGCTGCATGCCACCGTGCGTGCGGCGCTCGGCACCGGTGTCGAGGTGCTCGCGCTGCATGTCCACCATGGGCTGAGCCCGCAGGCCGATGCGTGGCTCGCGCACGGGCAGCGGCAATGTGCGCGCTGGGCGCGCCGCGGCCTGCCGGTCCGGTTCATTTCCCATCGATTGAGCGACGCGCCGCGCGGCGGCGACAGCATCGAGGCCTGGGCGCGGCAGGCGCGCTACGGCGCCTTGCGCACGATGGCGCTGGCCGAACAGGCGGGGCTGTTGCTGCTGGCCCACCACCGGCGCGACCAGGCCGAGACGCTGCTGCTGCAGGCCTTGCGCGGCGGCGGTGTCGCCGGGCTTGCCGGCATGCCGCGCCGCGTCGAACGCGATGGCGTGGTCTGGGAACGGCCCTGGCTCGACACCCCCCGCGAGGCCATCGAGGCCTATGTGCGCAAGCACCGGCTGCGCTTCATCGACGACGACAGCAATGCCGACGAGCGCTTCGCCCGCAACCGGCTGCGGCTCGCGGTGTGGCCGGCATTGGCGGAGGCATTTCCGCAGGCCGAGGCCTCGCTGGCGCAGTCGGCGCGATGGGCGCAGCAGGCTGCGGCTGCGCTCGATGAACTGGCGGCGATCGACCTCGAACGCGTGGCCGATGCGAGCGGCCTCGTCGTGAGCGAGTGGCGCACGTTGAGCGAAGCGCGGCAATCGAACGCGCTGCGGGCCTGGCTCGCGGCGATGGGTCAGCCGGCGCCGGCCAGCCTGGTGCTGCGGCTGCAGCAGGAGCTGGCCGGGCAGGGCGCATGGCCGGCTGTGGGCGGCGAGTTGCGGGTGCACCGCGGGCGCCTGGGTTTCGTCGCATCGCAGGCACCGCGCGCCGATGCGATCGAGCCGACAGCCCGCGAGTCGACGCTGAGCGTGCTGCGCGCCGGTCGTCACGCCTTGCCCGGCTGGGGCGGCGAACTCGTCGTGACCCGCGTGAAGCGCGATGGCGTTCCGCTCGCGTGGCTCGGTGCGCTGGCGTTGCGCGCGCGCGAAGGCGGCGAGCAGTTCCAGGCCGGGCTGGGCCGGCCCCCGCGCAGCCTGAAGAAGCAGTACCAGGCCGCCGCGGTGCCGGCGTGGGAGCGCGACGGCCCGCTGGTCTACAGCGGCGGGCAACTGGTGTTCGTGCCGGGCCTGGGCCTCGACGCCCGCGTGATCGGCCTGCCGGGGCAGGCGCAGGTGGCCCTGGCGTGGCGGCGCACGGCCCCGCCGGAGGCCTGAATCCGCGCCGTTTTCGCGCGGTTAAAATGCCCGGTTGCGATCGACTCGCGACCCTTTTCTCCACTCGCGGCAAGACCCTCTTTCATGGCACTCATCGTTCACAAGTACGGCGGCACCTCCATGGGCAGCACGGAGCGCATTCGCAATGTCGCGAAACGCGTTGCCAAATGGGCCCGCGCCGGCCACCAGATGGTGGTCGTTCCTTCGGCGATGAGCGGCGAGACGAACCGCCTGCTCGGCCTCGCGAAAGAGCTGGCACCGGCCTTGCCGACCACCGCCGTCGACCGTGAACTCGACATGATCGCGTCGACCGGCGAGCAGGTCTCGGTGGGCCTGCTGTCGATCGCGCTGCAGGCCGAGGGGATGCAGGCCGTCAGTTACGCCGGCTGGCAGGTACCGGTGCAGACCGACAGCTCGTTCACGAAGGCGCGCATCCAGAGCATCGACGACGCCCGCGTGCGCGCCGACCTGGCGCAGGGCAAGGTGGTGGTCATCACCGGCTTCCAGGGCATCGATGCCGACGGCCACATCACGACGCTGGGTCGCGGCGGCTCGGACACCTCCGCGGTGGCGGTGGCGGCTGCCATGAAGGCCGACGAATGCCTGATCTACACCGACGTCGACGGCGTCTACACCACCGACCCGCGCATCGTGCCCGATGCACGCCGGCTGCACACCATCAGCTTCGAAGAGATGCTCGAGATGGCGAGCCTCGGCTCCAAGGTGCTGCAGATCCGTTCGGTCGAGTTCGCCGGCAAGTACCGCGTGCCGCTGCGCGTGCTGTCGAGCTTCACGCCGTGGGACATCGACATCGCCGAGGAAGCGCGCTCGGGCACCCTGATCACCTTTGAGGAAGACGAGAAAATGGAACAAGCCGTTGTGTCGGGCATCGCGTTCAACCGCGACGAGGCCAAGATCACCGTGATGGGCGTGCCCGACAAGCCGGGCATCGCGTACCAGATCCTGGGCCCGGTGGCCGACGCGAACATCGACGTCGACGTGATCATCCAGAACATCTCGCACGAGGGCAAGACCGACTTCTCGTTCACCGTGCACCGCAACGACTACACGCGCACGATGGAGCTGCTGAAGAACACCGTGCTGCCGCAGACCGGCGCCGCGCAGGTGATGGGCGACACCAAGATCTGCAAGGTGAGCATCGTCGGCATCGGCATGCGTTCGCACGTGGGCGTGGCGAGCAAGATGTTCCGCTGCCTGAGCGAGGAGGGCATCAACATCCAGATGATCACCACGAGCGAGATCAAGACCAGCGTCGTGATCGACGAGAAGTACATGGAGCTGGCGGTGCGCTCGCTGCACAAGGCCTTCGATCTGGAACAGCCCGCCGCCTGAAATCGCCAAAACTGCGGCTAGAATCGCAGTCTTCGCCGGAGTCGTGACCGAGTGGCCGAAGGTGCTCCCCTGCTAAGGGAGTATTCGCCTTAAAAGCGAATCGAGGGTTCGAATCCCTCCGACTCCTCCAGAACAGTGTCCAGCGAGTTCTTCACAGAAACGCGCTGAACACCATCAAAGCCCCGCCAACCTCGTGTTGCGGGGCTTTTTTGCGCGCTACGAATTGCTGGCCCGCGCCCGCCAGAACTCGGCGTCGAACCACTGCCGCGCGCCGGTCCGCTCGTTGACCATCCAGAACTGCTGCCCGTCGGCGCTCAGCCCGCCGACCTCGCCGGTATGACGCCCCGCCACGACGCGCCGCCCGAGCGTGTTGCTCGGAAAGCCGGGTTGCCGCGCCAGCTCGATCAGCGGCACCGCCTCGCGCGCATCGCCGGCCAGCCGCATCCGCTGCACGATCGGCGCGAGCAGCGGGTTGGCCGCATCCGCCGGCGACAGATAGACGATCACCTTGGCCTGCGCGCGGCTGAGAGCCACGTTCACCAGCCGCTGCGCCTCTTCGGTCTGCAGGAACGGCTGCGCACCATCGGCCGGATCGAACAGCACCACCGGTGCCTCGCTGCCCTGCGCACGGTGAACGGTGCTGACCTTCACCGCCTCGGGCACCCCACAGGCTCGCAGGTGCTGGCGGATCAAGGCCCGCTGCGCCCGGAACGGCGTCAGCACGATCAACTCATGCGGCTGCCACGCACCGCTCGCCAGCGCGCCGGCCACCGCCTCGGCGATCGCATCGGCCGATTCGCGACGCACCGGGCCGCGTTCGGCCGCCGACCACGCGCCATCGGTCTTCAGCCGGTGCACGTGCACATGCGTGTCGGCATCGATCCCACCCAGCGCCCGCCGGCGCGCCGCCTGCCATTCCGGCGAAACCTGCATGTCGGCCGCCACGCGCAGTGCCCCGTCGTAGAACAGATCGCTGACCAGTTCGCTGATCGGCCCCGCCATGCGCGACTGTTCGTCGAGCAGCACCACCGACGGCCCGCCGCGCGGCATCTCCGCAAAGGCCGAGCGGCCCAGCCAGCGGCGTGCGGCGCGGTCGGTGCTGCGCAGCACCGGCGAGAGCTGCTGCGGGTCGCCGGCGAACAGCCGCGCGCGGCCCAGCGGCATCAGCGCCAGCGCGTGCGCCAGGCTCACCTGGCTGGCCTCGTCGAACACCACCAGGTCGAAGGGCGGTTCGCCGTCGGGCGACAGCTCGCGCAGCGTCTTCAGCGTGAACGCCGCGCGCGTGGTCGTCATCGCGGCAAGCCGGCAGCGCTGCAGCACCTGCAACGAGGCCTTGCGCAGTTCATCGCGCAGCGCCGCCACGCGGTCGGCCCAGGCCTTCAGCGCAGTGGCGTCGCGAGACGACGGCCGCGCCGCCTCGGCGCGCGCCAGCCGGGCGATCAGGTCGTGGTCGTCGGTCGGGATCAGGTGCTCGCGGCCGGCATAGGCCGCCGCATCGAAGCGCGTGCCCAGCCGCTGCACCGCGGGTCGGCAGTGCTCTCGCCGGCCCTTCTGCAGCGCCTTGTCGACCGCGAGCGTCGCCAGGTCGACCGCCTGGTTGGTGGTCGACAGCAGCAGCACGCGGGCGGCGGGGCGGGTGTCGAGGTACTCGGCCAGCAGCACGCCCAGGGTCGTCGTCTTGCCGGTGCCGGGCGGCCCCCACAGGAAGGCGCTGCCGTGCCGCACCAGCGACAGCGCCTCGCGCTGTGCCGGCCGCAGCCAGCGGAACGGCGCCCCGCTCAGCGCGGGCCCGTCGTCGACGCGCTGCGGCCGGGCCAGGGCGGGCAGGCACGCCAGCGCGCGCTCGGCCCAGGGGGTGTCCCACCAGGCGTCGGCGACGGCGTTCAGGAAGCGGGTCGGGTAGAGGCGGATCAGGAAGTCGGCGCCCGGCGGCGGGGCGCTCGCGTTCTGCAGCACCAGCTGGTCGTCWTCGGGCAGCACGGCCAGCACGCTGGCACCGCCCTTGGCCGGTGCGCCCCACCAGGCGGAAGCGCCATCCAGGCTGTCGTCCAGCAGCGCCTGGGCCGAGGCGGGGCCCGGCCGCTGGCCCTCGGCATGCACGTGGCCGGGCACCAGCGTCACGCGCCACAGCGGGCCGTCGCGTTCGCTGCGCAGCACCTTGAAGTCGTAGTACTCGGGGGTGGCCGCGAGCTCGGCGGTCAGCGCCTCACGCAGGTCGGCAAGGCTCATGGTGCTCGCGGAGGTCGGGTCGTCAAAAGCGGTCGGGCCGGGCGCGCAAACGCCCAGCCCGACCTGACCACCCGCACCTAATCACCAAGTGAAAATGGCTGCTCGGGATGATAGCGGTGCGGCCCCGGCGCAGACCCGCGGGTTGTCCGCCGCAACCCGTGAACTTTTCTCGGCGGGTGCGGCTGAGGAGGCCCGCTGCGTCACGCCCGTCCGTCTCCTGCCAGGATCTGCCCCAGCGTCGCCGGATGCGGGGTCGACGGTGAGCTGAAGCCGGCGGCCGATGGCGCGAATGCCGCCATTGCTTCCACCAGCCCCTGCGCCTTGGCGTCCAGCAGGCCTGCGCTGCCGTCCCCAGCGTGGGCCTGGCTCAGGCTGATGCCCATCGTGCCTTGCTGCATCCGGGCGAGCACGTCGGCGTAGCTCCAACTGGTGCCGTCGTCGAAGCGGATCGATTCGACCGTCCAACCGCGGGCGCTGGCGCCGTTGCTGTTGAAGTAGTTCGAGATCGTGACCTGGTCGGTCGTGCCATTGACCTTCAGCAGCAGGTTGTCTCCGCTGCGGGTCAGGCCGACGTCGGCAACGGCGATGCCGGACTTGAACTGCAGCACGTCCTGCTTGCCCGCAGTCGGGTCGGCGCTGCCGTTCCAGCCGTCGGAGTCGTTGTTGATGCTGTCCTGGCCATCACCGAGTCCGAAGCGGTAGGTGTCGCTGCCGAAACCGCCGACGAGGTAGTCGTTGCCGGCCCCACCATCGAGCACGTCGTTGCCTCCGTTGCCACCGTACTGGCCGTCGCCGTACAGGTTGTCGTTGCCGTCGCCACCCAGCAGCGTGTCGGCACCGACACCGCCGGTGAGCGCATCGGCGCCGGCGCCACCGATCAGCGAGTCATTGCCGTTCTCGCCATTCAGCGAGTCGCCGCCGTCACCGCCATCGAGCGTGTCGTTGCCGTCGCGGCCGTACAGCGCGTCGTCACCCCCCAGACCCGCGACGGCGTCATCCGTCGCGTAGGCGGTGATGGTGTCGTTCCCGCTGGTCGCACTGACCAGCAGCAGCGCCTTCACATCGGCCACGCTCCAGGTCGTGCCGTCGTCGAAGCGGATCTGCTCGACAGCCCAGGTCCGCGCACTGACGCCATCGCCGTTGAAGTAGTTCGACACGGTGACCTGGTCGGCGCTGCCGTTGATCTTGACGATCAGGTTGTCGCCACTGCGGGACAACGCGACATCGCTGGTCAACACGCCGGCCTTGAACTGCAGCACGTCGGCCTTGCCGACGGTCGGGTCGGCGCTGCCGTTCCAGCCGTCGGAATCGTTGTTGATGCTGTCCTGCCCGTCGCCACGACCGAAGCGGTAGGTGTCGCTGCCGAAGCCACCGACCAGATAGTCGTTGCCAGCGCCGCCGTCGAGCACGTCGTTGCCGCCGCTGCCACCGTACTGGCCGTCGCCGTAGAGGTTGTCGTTGCCGTCGCCGCCGAGCAGCGTGTCGGCGCCGACGCCGCCGGTGAGCGCATCGGCTCCCACGCCGCCGATCAGCGAGTCGTTGCCGTTCTCGCCGTTCAGCGAGTCGCCGCCGTCTCCGCCGTCGAGCGTGTCGTTGCCGTCACGGCCATACAGCGCGTCGTCACCGGCCAGCCCGGCGACGGCGTCATCCGTCGCGTAGGCGGTGATGGTGTCGTTCCCACTCGTCGCGCTGACGAGCAGCCGTGCCTTCACATCGGCGACGCTCCACGAAGTGCCATCGTCGAAGCGGATCTGCTCGACAGCCCAGGTGCGCGCACTGACGCCATCGCCGTTGAAGTAGTTCGATACGGTGACCTGGTCGGCGCTGCCGTTGATCTTGACGATCAGGTTGTCGCCACTGCGGGTCAGCGCAACATCGCTGGTCAACACACCGGCCTTGAACTGCAGCACGTCTGCCTTGCCGACGGTGGGGTCGGCGCTGCCGTTCCAGCCGTCGGAATCGTTGTTGATGCTGTCCTGGCCGTCGCCGCGACCGAAGCGGTAGGTATCGCTGCCGAAGCCGCCGACGAGGTAGTCGTTGCCGGCACCACCGTCGAGCACGTCGTTGCCGCCACTGCCGCCGTACTGGCCATCGCCATACAGGTTGTCGTTGCCGTCGCCGCCGAGCAGCGTGTCGGCGCCGACGCCGCCGGTGAGCGCATCGCCTCCCACGCCGCCGATCAGCGAGTCGTTGCCGTTCTCGCCGTTCAGCGAGTCACCACCGTCTCCGCCGTCGAGCGTGTCGTTGCCGTCGCGGCCATACAGCGCATCGTCGCCTGCCAGGCCCGCAACGGCGTCGTTGGTGGCGTAGCCGGTGATGGTGTCGTTCCCGCTGGTCGCGCTGACCAGCAGCTGCGCCTTCACATCGGCCACGCTCCAGGTCGTGCCGTCGTCGAAGCGAATCTGCTCGACCGCCCAGGTGCGCGCACTGACGCCATCACCGTTGAAGTAGTTCGAGATCGTGACCTGGTCGGTCGTGCCGTTGATCTTGACGATCAGGTTGTCGCCGCTGCGGGTCAGCGCAACATCGCTGGTCAGCACCCCGGCCTTGAACTGCAGCACATCGGCCTTGCCGACGGTGGGATCGGCGCTGCCGTTCCAGCCATCAGAGTCGTTGTTGATGCTGTCCTGGCCGTCACCGCGGCCGAAGCGATACGTGTCGCTGCCGAAACCACCAACGAGGTAGTCGCTGCCGGCGCCGCCATCGAGCACGTCGTTGCCGCCACTGCCGCCGTACTGGCCATCTCCGTACAGGTTGTCGTTGCCGTCGCCACCGAGCAGCGTGTCGGCGCCGACACCGCCGGTGAGCGCATCGGCTCCTGCACCGCCGATCAGCGAGTCGTTGCCGTTCTCGCCGATCAGCGAGTCGCCACCGTCACCACCATCGAGCGTGTCGTTGCCATCGCGGCCGTAGATCACGTCATTGCCGCCCAGGCCGAACAGGTTGTCGTCGGTGGCAAAGCCGGTGATGGTGTCGTCCCCGGCGGTGGCGAGCGTCCGGGCCTTCACGGCGGCCAGGTCCCAGGTCGTGCCGTCGTCGAAGCGGATCAACTCGACCGCCCAGCCGCGCGTGCTGACGCCGTCGCCGACGAAGTAGTTCGAGATCGTGACTTGATCGGTCGTGCCGTTGATCTTGACGATCAGGTTGTCACCGCTTCGGGTCAGCGACACATCGCTGCTGAGCACGCCGGCCTTGAACTGCAACACGTCGGTCTTGCCGACAGTCGGATCGGCACTGCCGTTCCAGCCGTCGGAGTCGTTGTTGATGCTGTCCTGCCCGTCGCCACGACCGAAGCGGTAGGTGTCGCTGCCGAAGCCGCCGACAAGGTAATCGTTGCCGGCGCCGCCATCGAGCACGTCGTTGCCGCCATTGCCACCGTACTGGCCATCGCCATACAGGTTGTCGTTGCCGTCGCCACCGAGCAGCGTGTCGGCGCCGACGCCACCGGTCAGCGCATCGACCCCGGCGCCGCCGATCAGCGAGTCGTTGCCGTTCTCGCCGTTCAGCGAGTCGCCACCGTCGCCACCATCGAGCGTGTCGTTGCCGTCGCGGCCATACAGCGCATCGTCACCGCCCAGGCCTGCGACGGCGTCATCCGTCGCGTAGGCCGTGATGGTGTCGTTCGCCGACGTGGCGCTGACCAGCAGTCGCGCCTTCACATCGGCGACGCTCCAGGACGTGCCGTCGTCGAAGCGGATCTGCTCGACCGCCCAGGTTCGCGCACTGACCCCGTCGTTGTTGAAATAGTTCGAGATCGTGACCTGGTCAGTGCTGCCATTGATGCTGACGATCAGGTTGTCGCCACTGCGGGACAGCGCAACATCGCTGGTCAACACGCCGTCCTTGAACTGCAGCACGTCGGCCTTGCCGACGGTGGGGTCGGCACTGCCGTTCCAGCCGTCGGAGTCGTTGTTGATGCTGTCCTGCCCGTCGCCACGACCGAAGCGGTACGTGTCGCTGCCGAAGCCGCCGACGAGGTAGTCGTTGCCGGCGCCGCCATCGAGCACGTCGTTGCCGCCACTGCCGCCGTACTGGCCATCGCCGTACAGGTTGTCGTTGCCGTCGCCACCGAGCAGCATGTCGGCACCGACACCGCCTGTGAGCGCATCGACCCCGGCGCCGCCGATCAGCGAGTCGTTGCCGTTCTCGCCATTCAACGAGTCGCCGCCGTCACCGCCGTCGAGCGTGTCATTGCCATCGCGTCCATACAGCACGTCGTCACCACCCAAACCAGCGACGGCGTCATCCGTTGCGTAGGCGGTGATGGTGTCGTTCGCACTCGTCGCGCTGACCAGCAGCCGCGCCTTCACGTCGGCCACGCTCCAGGTCGTGCCGTCGTCGAAGCGGATCTGTTCGACCGCCCAGGTGCGCGCACTGACGCCGTCACCGTTGAAGTAGTTCGAGATCGTGACCTGATCCGCCGTGCCGTTGATGCTGACGATGAGGTTGTCGCCGTTGCGGGTCAGCGACACGTCGCTGCTGAGCACGCCGGCCTTGAACTGCAACACATCGGCCTTGCCGACGGTCGGGTCGGCGCTGCCGTTCCAGCCATCGGAGTCGTTGTTGATGCTGTCCTGGCCGTCACCTCGGCCGAAGCGGTACGTGTCGCTGCCGAAGCCGCCAACGAGGTAATCGTTGCCAGCGCCGCCATCGAGCACGTCGTTGCCGCCGCTGCCGCCGTACTGACCATCGCCGTACAGGTTGTCGTTGCCATCACCACCCAGCAGCGTGTCGGCACCGACACCGCCGGTGAGTGCATCGACCCCGGCCCCGCCGATCAGCGAGTCGTTGCCGTTCTCGCCGTTCAGCGAGTCGCCACCGTCGCCGCCATCCAGCGTGTCGTTGCCGTCACGGCCGGAGATCACGTCGTTGCCGCCCAGGCCGAACAGGTTGTCATCGGTGGCGAAACCGGTGATCGTGTCGTCGCCACTCGTGGCGAGCGCCATCGCCTTCACATCGGCGATGCTCCAGGTCGTGCCGTCGTCGAAACGGATCTGCTCGACCGCCCAGGTGCGCGCACTGACGCCATCACCGTTGAAGTAATTCGAGATCGTGACCTGGTCGGTCGTGCCGTTGATCTTGACGATCAGGTTGTCGCCACTGCGGGTCAACGACACGTCGCTGGCCAGCACGCCCGGTTTGAACTGCAGCACGTCCTGCTTGCCCACGGTGGGGTCGGCACTGCCGTTCCAGCCGTCGGAGTCGTTATTGATCGTGTCCTGCCCGTCGCCGCGGCCGAAGCGGTACGTGTCGCTGCCGAAGCCGCCGACGAGGTAGTCGTTGCCGGCCCCACCGTCGAGCACGTCGTTGCCACCGCTGCCACCGTACTGGCCATCGCCGTACAGGTTGTCGTTGCCATCACCACCCAGCAGCGTGTCGGCACCGACACCGCCTGTGAGCGCATCGACCCCGGCGCCGCCGATCAGCGAGTCGTTGCCGTTCTCGCCATTCAGCGAGTCGCCGCCGTCACCGCCATCGAGCGTGTCGTTGCCGTCGCGGCCATACAGCGCATCGTCACCGCCCAAGCCAGCGACGGCGTCATCCGTCGCGTAGGCGGTGATGGTGTCGTTCCCACTCGTCGCGCTGACCAGCAGCCGTGCCTTCACATCGGTGACGCTCCACGAAGTGCCATCGTCGAAGCGGATCTGTTCGACGGCCCAGGTGCGCGCACTGACGCCATCACCGTTGAAGTAGTTCGAGATCGTGACCTGATCCGTCGTGCCGTTGATGCTGACGATCAGGTTGTCACCGCTGCGGGTCAGCGACACGTCGCTGCTGAGCACGCCGGCCTTGAACTGCAACACGTCGGTCTTGCCGACAGTCGGATCGGCACTGCCGTTCCAGCCGTCGGAGTCGTTGTTGATGCTGTCCTGGCCGTCACCGCGGCCGAAGCGATACGTGTCGCTGCCGAAGCCGCCAACGAGGTAGTCGTTGCCGGCGCCGCCATCGAGCACGTCGTTGCCGCCATTGCCACCGTACTGGCCATCGCCGTACAGGTTGTCGTTGCCGTCGCCGCCCAGCAGCGTGTCGGCGCCGACACCGCCGGTGAGCGCATCGGCCCCGGCCCCGCCGATCAGCGAGTCGTTGCCGTTCTCGCCGTTCAGCGAGTCGCCCCCGTCACCGCCATCGAGCGTGTCATTGCCATCGCGGCCATACAGCGCGTCGTCACCGGCCAAGCCAGCGACGGCGTCATCCGTCGCGTAGGCGGTGATGGTGTCGTTCCCACTCGTCGCGCTGACCAGCAGCCGCGCCTTCACGTCGGCGACGCTCCACGAAGTGCCATCGTCGAAGCGGATCTGTTCGACGGCCCAGGTGCGCGCACTGACGCCATCACCGTTGAAGTAGTTCGAGATCGTGACCTGATCGGTCGTGCCGTTGATGCTGACGATCAGGTTGTCGCCACTTCGGGTCAGCGACACGTCGCTGCTGAGTACGCCGGCCTTGAACTGCAACACGTCGGCCTTGCCGACAGTTGGGTCGGCACTGCCGTTCCAGCCGTCGGAATCGTTGTTGATGCTGTCCTGGCCGTCGCCGCGACCGAAACGGTACGTGTCGCTGCCGAAGCCGCCGACGAGGTAGTCGTTGCCGGCGCCGCCATCGAGCACGTCGTTGCCGCCACTGCCGCCGTACTGGCCATCGCCGTACAGGTTGTCGTTGCCGTCGCCACCGAGCAGCGTGTCGGCACCGACACCGCCTGTGAGCGCATCGACCCCGGCGCCGCCGATCAGCGAGTCGTTGCCGTTCTCGCCATTCAGCGAGTCGCCACCGTCTCCACCGTCCAGGGTGTCGTTGCCGTCGCGGCCATACAGCGCGTCGTCACCGCCCAGGCCTGCGACGGCGTCATCCGTCGCATAGGCCGTGATGGTGTCGTTCCCACTCGTCGCGCTGACCAGCAGCCGCGCCTTGACGTCGGCGACGCTCCACGAAGTGCCATCGTCGAAGCGGATCTGCTCGACTGCCCAGGTGCGCGCACTGACGCCATCACCGTTGAAATAGTTCGAGATCGTGACCTGATCCGCCGTGCCATTGATGCTGACGATCAGGTTGTCGCCACTTCGAGTCAGCGACACGTCGCTGCTGAGCACACCGGCCTTGAACTGCAGCACGTCGGCCTTGCCGGCGGTCGGGTCGGCACTGCCGTTCCAGCCGTCGGAGTCGTTGTTGATGCTGTCCTGCCCATCACCGCGACCGAATCGATACGTGTCGCTGCCGAAGCCACCGACCAGGTAGTCGTTGCCGGCGCCGCCATCGAGCACGTCGTTGCCGCCATTGCCACCGTACTGGCCATCGCCATACAGGTTGTCGTTGCCGTCGCCGCCCAGCAGCGTGTCGGCGCCGACGCCACCGGTCAGCGCATCGGCCCCGGCCCCGCCGATCAGCGAGTCGTTGCCGTTCTCGCCGTTCAGCGAGTCGCCACCGTCACCGCCATCCAGCGTGTCGTTCCCGTCGCGCCCATAGAGCGCGTCGTTGCCGCCCTGGCCCGCAATCAGGTCGTCGGTGGCATACCCGGTGATCGTGTCGTTGGCGTCGGTCGCGCTGACGAGCAGCAGCGCCTTGACCGTCGTCACGTCCCAGCTTGTGCCGTCATTGAAACGGATCTGCTCGACCGCCCAGCCGCGCGTGCTGACGCCGTCGTTGTTGAAGTAGTTCGAGATCGTGACCTGGTCGGTCGTGCCGTTGATCTTGAGGATCAGGTTGTCGCCGTTGCGGGACAGCGAGACATCGCTCGCCAGCACATCGGGCTTGAACTGCAGCACGTCCTGCTTGCCCGGGGTCGGGTCGGCATAGCCGTTCCAGCCATCGGAGTCGTTGTTGATGGTGTCCTGCCCGTCGCCGCGGCCGAACAGGTAGGTATCGCTGCCGAAGCCGCCGACCAGGTAGTCGTTGCCGGCACCGCCCTCGAGCACGTCGTTGCCGCCAGCTCCTCCGTAGGCGCCATCGCCATACAGGTAGTCGTTGCCGTCGCCGCCGTAGGCATGGTCGACGCCCTCGCCACCGGTCAGCGTGTCGTCGCCGGTGCCGCCGATCAGCACGTCGGCCCCGGCGTTGCCGGACAGCTGGTCGTTGCCGTCGTCGCCGGACAGGAGGTCCATCCCGTCCCCGCCGTTGATCACGTCGTGACCAGCACCGCCCCACAGCCAGTCGTCACCGGCCTTGCCGTCGATGGTGTCGTTGCCGGTGTAACCGTTGATCGAGTCGCGGCTCGCCGTGCCCAGGATCGTGTCGTTGCCGGCCCAGACCACCGTCATCATCGCGGTCTTGACGTCCGGCGCCAGCCCGATGGCCTGCGCCTCGAGCTGGTCGATGAAGTGGCGGTACATCGTCGCGTCATAGGGGTTGATGCCGCGCACCACCTCCATGAAGTCGCTCAGTTTTGCGCCCACGCCGGCCTGGCCGCTGGTGAACTGCTGCGCGAACACCGCGCTGACGGCCGCGAAATCGGCCGACCACACGCCGTTCACCTCGCTGAAGCTGACCTTGCGCAGCAGCGATGCGGCATGGCTGTCGCTCATCAGCTGCGTGTAGACGCTCGCGGCCAGCTGGTCATAGGCGCGCTGCAGGCTTTGCGCGTAGGTGCCCGACGGATTGACCTGCAAGGCAGGCTGCCCGAGGAAGCTTTCCATCACGCCGATCGTGCGTGCATCCACCACGCCGCCACGGCTGGCCGGGTTGACGTTCTCCTGGTGCGTCCACAGTTCGAGGATCTGCTTGACCAGGAGGTGGCGCTGCGCCGGGTCGGTCGCGGCCACGAAGGCCTCGACAGCGGCCTTCAGCGCGCCGCTGGTGTCGAGCACCATCGCGCGGTGCAGCGTGTGCACGTTGCCGAAGCCGACGGCATCGGGCAGCCGCGCGATCTCCGGCGGCACGACGATGCCGTTGCCGTTCAGCTGGCCGACCGGCACCGTCAGGCGGCGGTCCGAATCGAACCACAGCGTGTTGGTCAGGCCGGTCGAGCCGTCGCCGTAGCGGAAGGCGCCGATCTCGCGGTGCTGCACGTTGTTCGCATCGGTGAACGGCTGCGTGTTGTAGCTGACGTCGATCGAGCTGACGTTCAGCTCGGCCAGCGTCTTCAGCTCGCCGGCATTGGCGACGCCGTCGCTGTTCGCGTCCTGCCACAGGCGCAGGTCACCGAAGATCTCGTCGCTGGCATCGATCACGCCGTCGGTGTTGCGGTCGAACTCGGCCAGCGCTTCGAAGCCGTTGCGGGCCAGCGAGCCATTGGCGAGCGTCGTCTCGGTACCGAACAGCTCGGCACCGCCGTCGATCGCGCCATTGCCGTTGCGATCGAGCACCAGCATCGCGTCGCTGCTGCCGATCCAGCTCGTGCGCTCGGCAAAGCCGCTGTTGTCCAGGTCGAAGTTGACCCCGTGCGTCTTCGGGATCGTGTCGATCTTGCCGTTGTGGTCGAGGTCGAACGCCAACGGGTCGCGCGGCGGCGGCGGCGGCACCGGCGGCGGCGGCGGGGGAGGCAGCGGCGTCGGTGTCGGTGTCGGTGTCGGCGTTGGCGTCGGCGTCGGCGTCGGCGGGGTAGGCGTCGGCGGGGTAGGCG
>NZ_JBFULV010000086.1:0-27558 GCF_054049715.1 Rhizobacter sp. P5_C2
GTGCCGCCCGCCGCGGTGGCGGACGGCGCCGCGCCGCCCGGTGGCCCCTGCGAGGCACAGGCGGCCAGCCAAAGCACGGCCAGCACGGCCAGCGCGGCCGACAGGCGCAGGTTCGGCAAAGGATCGAAGCGTTGCATGGCGCGAGCCTAGGCGCCGCCCGGGCGCCGTCCAACTGACCTTCGTCAACCGGCTTGCCGCGCCCGCCACCACGCTCATTACCTAAGTCACGACTGACTGGTGAGAGCGACCGCTATCCTGCGGACGCCAGACCGTGAACGGGGCCGGATGCCGCGTTGCGGACTGGCGTCCCCACCCCTCACCAGACCCGCCGTCCCCATGCGCCATCTGTTCATCACCGCCGCGCTGGCCGTCTTCGGCCTCGTCGCAGGTTGCACCACCGTCGAGAAGTACAACCCGTTCGCCGGTCCCGCCACGCTCAAGGGCGAGGTCACCGCCGGCGCCCAGACCAACCCCGACGCCCGCAAGCGCGCCTCCCCGGTCGTCGTGCGCGTCTTCGAACTGAAGGCCAACGCGCAGTTCGAGTCGGCCGATTTCGTCTCGCTGTTCGAGCGCGAACAACAGGTGCTCGGCCCCGACCTGGTGTCGCGCGAAGAGTTCGTGCTGCGCCCCGGCGAAAAGCGCCCGCTCGAGAAGAAGCTGTCGCCCGAGACCAAGTTCATCGGCGTGATGGTCGCGTTCCGCGAACTCGAACGCGCCCGC
This sequence comes from Rhizobacter sp. P5_C2, assembly GCF_054049715.1. Lineage (NCBI taxonomy): Bacteria > Pseudomonadati > Pseudomonadota > Betaproteobacteria > Burkholderiales > Sphaerotilaceae > Rhizobacter > Rhizobacter sp. P5_C2. The sequence goes on from NZ_JBFULV010000086.1 coordinate 721, forward strand.
TGGCGCGCCGTGATCCCGGTCGCCGCGAACCGCACCAACGTCGTCGCCGTCAGCCTGGACGACATCGCGGTGCAGGCCACCCGCACCCAGCCCTGATCGGACGGATCCCTCCATGAGCTGGCGCGCCAAGGTCGTCTGGTCTTCGGGGATGTTCCTGCAGCCCCACCATTTCCAGCAGGAAACCCGCTACATCGAGCGCCTGGTCGACGCACGCACCCGCTGCGTGACGCCGTTCGCCTGGGGCTTCTCCGAGCTGGAGATCGACGAGGGGCTGCTCTCGCTCGGCAAGCTCGGCCTGACGCGCGCCGCCGGCCTGCTGCCCGACGGCACGCCGTTCTCGATGCCGCTGCTCGACCCGCTGCCGCCGCCGATCGAGGTGCCGTCCGACGTGAAGGGCGAACTGATCTACCTCGCGCTGCCGCTGCAGCGCCAGGGCCTGAACGAGGTCGATTTCAGCGGCACCGACGAGCTGTGCCGCTTCGAGGCCGCCGAAGAAAACGTGCGCGACAACACCGACGCGAGCGACGAACCGGCCACCATCCAGACCGGCCGCCTGCGCATGCGCTTCGTGCGCGCGAAAGAGGCCACCGAGGCCTATGCGCTGCTCGGCATCGCGTTCGTCGCCGAGCGCCGCAGCGACGGCCAGGTCACGCTGGAGCGCAGCTACATCCCGCCGCAGGTGGCGATCGAGGCCACCGCCCAGCTGTCGGCCAGCGCGTCGCTGCTGCACGGGCTGATCCTGCAACGCGCACAGGCGCTGGCCGGCCGCATGGGCCAGCTGGGACATGGCGTGTCGGAGCTGGCCGATTTCCTGATGCTGCAGACGCTGAACCGCAACGAGCCGATCTTCAGCCAGCACACCGCGGTGCCGAACGCGCACCCGAAAGAGCTGCACCGCGACTGCCTGCGCCTGGCCGGCGACCTGGCCACGCTGGCCAGCAGCACGCGCCGCCCGCCCGAGTTCCCGCCGTACCGCCACGACGACCTGAACGCCTGCTTCGCGCCGGTGTTCGCCGAGCTGCGCCGCATGCTGACCGCGGTGCTCGAGCAGAACGCGCTGCAGATCGAGCTGGTCGACCGCACGCACGGCGTGCGCACCGCGGTCGTCAACGACCTCGAACTGGTGCGCACCGGCAGCTTCGTGCTGGCGGTCAATGCGCAGGTGCCGGGCGAGCAGCTGCGCCAGCGCTTCCCGGCGCAGACCAAGATCGGTCCGGTCGACAAGATCCGCGACCTGGTGAACCTGCAGCTGCCCGGCATCGGGCTGCGCTCGCTGCCGGTGGCGCCGCGCCAGCTGCCGTTCCATGCGGGGTATTTCTATTTCGAACTCGACCGCAGCGGCGAGCTTTGGAAGGCGATCACGGTCAACGGCCACGTCGCGATGCACATCGCGGGTGATTTCCCCGGCCTGGAGCTCGAACTCTGGGCGATCCGCAGCTGATCGGGGACGGCATGTCGAAGAGCGATTCAAACCGGAGCAGGAGGAGCGATCTTGGTGTCGATGAGGAGGGGATTCGTGGCCGCGATAGCGGCCGCCTGGTGCCTGGGGTTGGCGGGTTGCGCGACGGGCTACGGCTCGCAGGGCTACACCGGTGGCTATTTCGAGAAGTCGGCCCCGGGCAAGATGCAATGGGTGTACTTTTCGGGCAACGCCTACGTGACGGCCGACGTGATCAGCCGGTTCGGGCTGTACCGCTGCGCGGAACTGGCGCGGGCGCAGCACAAGCCGCACTTCGTCATCTACGAGCGTCTGGTCGATGCGGCCCGCGATCGGCCCGCCGACGGGCCCAACACCGGCCTGATCGGCGGCAAGCCCTATGCGGCCACGCTGCTGCTGATGCTCGACGAACCGCGTTACGGATCGAAGTCGACGCAGCAGGTGCTCGACGACCTGGACAGCCTCGTCCACCCCAAGACACCCAAGGCCGCTTCATGAAGCCGCTGATCAGGACATGGACCTGCGCACTCGCGTGCGCTGCCTCGCTGCTGTCCGGCTGTGCGCTTCCGGTCTACAAGCCGCAGCCGGGGGTGGTCGTCGCGAAGGTGCAGTGGATGGGTTTCGGCGAGCCGRCACTCTGCCTGGACGGCAAGGTCTACCAGGTCTGGACCCGGGACTCGGGCGGGGTGCGAACCGCCGAGGTGCCGACCGGCAACCGCATCAGCCTCGGCTCGCGGGTGCACATCGACAACGGCAACGCCAGCTACTCGTGCCAGCCCGCGGTGAGCTTCGTGCCGGTGGCCGGGCAGAGCTACTTCGCCAACACGGGGCTGCGCGCGACCAACACGTGCTTCTTCGAGGTGGTCAAGGCCGATGCCGACAAGGACACCGGCGTGGCGCCCGAAGAATCCGTGCGTCCGTCGCTGTGCCCCCTGGTGCGCTGACCGGCGCACCGAAGCGTCTGCAGAGTCCTGAAAGAACGTGGTGAGCGCGATGAGCCCCTCTTCCCCCGACGATCCGTTTGCCGAAGTCGACACCGGCCGCACCTTCATCATGCCGACGCCGGGCGGGCGCACGACCGCGATGCCGTCGCGCCCGCAGCACGCGCCGCAGCAGGCGGCCGGCGCCGACGTGGCGGCCGACATCGGCCCGAGCGACAGCGGGCTGAACCCGCTGGTCGCGCTGGCGAATCCGCTGCTGGCCTTGGTGCCGCAGATCCGCGCGTCGACCCAGCTCGCCGACCCGGCCGCGCTGCGCGAATCGATCGCGCAGGGCCTGCGCGAATTCGAGGCGCAGGCGCGCGCCCGCGGCATCACGCCCGAGCGCGTGCTGGCCGCGCGCTACATCCTGTGCACGCTGCTCGACGAGGTGGCCGCGACGATGCCGTGGGGCGCCTCCGGCCAGTGGGGCCGCCACAGCCTGCTCGCGATGTTCCACAACGAGACCGGCGGCGGCGAGAAGGTGTTCCAGCTGATGGCCAAGCTGGCCGAGAACCCGTCCGGCAACCGCGACCTGCTGGAGCTGATCTACGCCGCGCTGTGCCTGGGCTTCGAGGGTCGCTACCGCGTCGTCGACGGCGGCCGCGCGCAGCTCGAGGCGGTGCGCGAGCGGCTCGCGCAGATCATCAAGAAGGAACGCGGCGACTACGCACAGCCGCTCGCGCAGAACTGGCGCGGCGAGGCCGCGACCCGCCGCTCGATGCTGACCTGGTTGCCGCTGTGGGTGGCCAGCGCCGTCGTGATGCTGATCATCGTGTCGGTCTACCTCGGGCTGTCGTGGCGGCTGAGCGGCGATTCGGATCCGGTCTACGGCCGCATCCAGGAGCTGCGGCTGATCCCGCCGACGCCGCCGGTCAAGCTGCCGGCGCCGAAGCCGCGGCTTGCGCAGTTCCTCGTCAACGACATCAAGGCCGAGCTGGTCACGGTGCGCGACGAGGTCGACCGCAGCGTCGTGATCATCCGCGGCGACGGGCTGTTCCCGCCCGCCAGCGCGGCGCTCACCAAGGACCGCGAGGCGCTGATGAAGCGCATCGCCGAGGCGCTGGCCCAGGTGCCGGGTGCGGTGCTGGTGACCGGCCACACCGACAACGTGCGCATCCGCACCGCGCAGTTCCCGTCGAACTGGCACCTCTCCGAAGAGCGCGCGAAGACCGTGCGCGACATCCTGGTGGGCTACGGCGTCACCGGCGACCGCGTGAAGGCCGAAGGCCGTGCCGATGGCGAGCCGGTGGCCGCCAACGACACGCCGGCCAACCGCGCGCTGAACCGGCGCGTCGAGATCACCCTGTTCATCCCGCGTGGCGCGACGCCCGCGGCCTCGGCTCCCGGAACCGGATCATGAAGAAGCTGCTCGGTGTCCTGCTCAACCCCTGGTTCCTGCTGATCCTCGGGCTGATCGCGCTGTCCCTGGTCATCTGGATCGTCGGGCCGCTGATCGCGATCGGCACCTGGAGACCACTTGAAAGTTCGACCGCGCGGCTGGTCTTCATCGGCCTGATCGTCGGCCTGGTGATCCTGCGCAAGCTGTGGCAGTACTTCCGTGCGCGCAAGACCAATGCGCGCGTCGTTGACCAGCTGCTGACGCCGGTGGCCGGCGCTGCCGCCGACGACCCAGCCAATGCCGAGCTGAAGACGCTGAACGAGCGCTTCCAGAAGGCGCTGCAGACGCTGCGCAACGCGAAGTTCGAGAACGGCAAGACCGGCGTCGCGGGCGCGTTCAGCGGCCTCACGTCGCGCCTCGGCAAGCGCTACCTGTACGAGCTGCCGTGGTACGTGATCATCGGCGCGCCCGGTTCGGGCAAGACGACCGCGCTGGTCAACTCCGGCCTCAACTTCCCGCTGGCCGCTGCGATGGGCGAGCATTCGGTGAAGGGCATCGGCGGCACCCGCAACTGCGACTGGTGGTTCACCGACCAGGCGGTGCTGATCGACACCGCCGGCCGCTACACCACGCAGGACAGCCACAAGAACACCGACAGCAAGGCCTGGGAGGGCTTCCTCGACCTGCTGAAGCGCAGCCGGCCGCGCCAGCCGCTGAACGGCGTGCTGATCACCGTGTCGGTCAGCGACCTGCTGACCGCCAACGCCAACGAGCGCGCGCAGCATGCCGCCACCGTGCGGCTGCGGCTGCAGGAGCTGCACCAGCACCTGGGCATGCGCTTCCCGATCTACCTGCTGGTCACCAAGTGCGACCTGCTGTCGGGCTTCATGGAGACGCTGGGCGAGGTCGACAAGGACACCCGCGCGACGCCGTGGGGCATGACCTTCAAGCTCGACAAGCAGCAGCACACCGACCTGTCGGTGTTCCCGGCCGAATTCGACGCGCTCGAGAAGCGCCTGACCGACGGCCTGATCGACCGCCTGCAGCTCGAGCGCGACCCGCAGCGCCGCGCCCGCATCTACGGCTTCCCGCAGCAGTTCGAGGCGCTGCGCGGGCTGCTGAAGGACTGGATCGACCAGGTCTTCTCGCCGTCGCAGTTCGAGGCCCACCCGCTGCTGCGCGGCGTGTACTTCATCAGCGGCACGCAAGAGGGCACGCCGATCGACCGCATGCTGGGCCGCATCGCGCGCACCTACCGGCTCGAACGCACGGTGCTGCCGCCGCTGCAGTCCAGCGGCAAGAGCTTCTTCCTGTCGCGCCTGCTGAAGGAAGTGGTGTTCGGCGAGGCCGCACTGGCCGGCACCGACCTGAAATGGGAGCGCAGCCGCGCCTGGATGATCACGGCGGCCTATGCGGCGCTCGGCATCGTCTCGGTGGGCGTGCTGCTGGCCTGGGGCATCAGCTACGTCAACAACCAGCGCTACATCGCGAAGGTGGACACCACCGTCGAAGAGGTGCGCAAGCTGGTGCAGTCGACGCCGAACCGCGCGTCGCCCGACACCCTGGTGCTGCTGCCGGCGCTGCAGGCCACGCGCGACCTGGCGCGGGCCGGCATCGGCGATTCGGTGCCGTTCAGCCACGGCTTCGGGCTGTACCAGGGCCGCAAGCTCGACGGCGCGTCGCAGCAGGCCTACCGCCGCATGCTGACCGATGCGGTGCTGCCGCGCATCGCGCTCGGCATCGAGGACCGCCTGAAGACCGGCATCGACAACCCCGAGCTGCAGTACGAGGCGCTGAAGGCCTACGTGATGCTGTACGACCCGGAGCGCTTCGACCCCGCGGCGCTCAAGCTCTACGTGATGGCCGACTGGGAGACCAACCTGCCGCGCTCGGTGACCACCGAGCAGCGCGCCGAGCTCGAATCCCACCTCGACGCGCTGCTGGCCGAAGGCCAGGCGGTGTCGCCGCTGCCGGAAGACAAGCAGCTGGTCGCGCAGACGCGCGCCCGCCTGATCGCGACGCCGCTGACCCAGCGCGTGTACCGGCGCCTGAAGCGCCAGGGCGTCGGCGCCGACATCCCGGAGTTCACGGTGGCCAAGGCGGCCGGCGCCGGTGCCGGCCTGGTGTTCACCCGCCTGAGCGGCCAGCCGCTGACCAAGGGCGTGCCGGGGCTGTTCACCTATGACGGCTACCACAAGGGCTTCCAGCGCGAGGTCGAGCGCGTCGCGCGCACGCTGGCCGATGAAGAGAGCTGGGTGCTGGGCGTCAACGACAGCGGCCGCCAGAACGCGCTGCGCTCGCTCGACGTGCAGCAGCAGCTCGCCGACGAGGTGCGCCGCCTGTACCTGACCGACTACGTCACGGTGTGGGAGGAGTTCATCGCCGACGTGAAGATGCTGCCGACTGCCAACCTGTCGCAGGCGGTGCAGATGTCGCGCGTGCTGTCGGCGCCGGACAACCCGCTGGTGCCGCTGCTGAAGGCGATGTCGCGCGAGACCACGCTCGGCGACAGCAAGGACGTGGCGTCGAAGGTCGAGACCAAGGCGCGCGACGCGATCCAGCGCTCGCGCGAAGAGCTGCTGCGGCTGCTCGGCAACCAGGCGCCGGCCACGCCGCTCGGCCCGGGCCAGCGCATCGAGAGCATCGTCGACGACCGCTTCATCGGGCTGCGCCAGCAGGTGCTCGCGGCCGACGGCAAGGCCGCGCCGATCGAGTCGACCATCGCGCTGATCAACGAGGTCTACACGCTTCTGACAGCGGCCGACACCGCGGTGAAGGGCGGCAACGTGCCGCCGCCGTCCGACGTGCCGAACAAGGTCAAGGCCGAGGCGGCGCGGCTGCCCGAGCCGATCCGCTCGCTGCTGAACACGCTGTCGGTCAGCGGCACCAAGGCGGCGCTCGACATCACGCGCAGCAACATCGGCAACTCGATCAATGCCGAGATTGGCGAGTTCTGCCGCCAGGCCATCAGCGGGCGCTACCCGTTCGCGCGCGGCAGCAGCCGCGACGTGACGCAGGAAGACTTCACCCGCGTGTTCGGGCCGGGCGGGCTGTTCGACGCGTTCTTCCAGAAGAACCTGGTGAACTTCGTCGACACCTCGACGCGGCCGTGGAGCTTCAAGAAGATCGACGGCGCGTCGATGGGCGCCGACAGCTCGACGCTGCTGCAGTTCCAGCATGCGGCGGTGATCCGCGACACCTTCTTCCGCGGCGGCGGCACCGGGGCGGGGCTGCGGCTCGACTTCAAGCCGATGGAGATGGATTCGTCGATCACGCAGTTCACGCTCGACGTCGACGGCCAGCTCGTCAAGTACGCGCACGGCCCGCAGATCCCGGCCTCGATCCAGTGGCCGGGGCCGCGCGGCAGCACGCAGGTGCGCGTGGCGCTGACGCCGGTGTCGGCCAGCGGCCTGTCGGGCGACACCCGGGAAGGCCCGTGGGCGCTGTTCCGGCTGTTCGACAAGCAGCAGATCGAGGCGGCCGGCGCGCCGGAGCGTTTCAAGGCGACCTTCAACATCGACAACCGCAAGGCGGTGTTCCTGGTCACCGCCAGCAGCGTGCGCAACCCGTTCCGCCTGCCCGAGCTGCAAGAGTTCTCATGTCCGGGCAAGCTGTGAGCCACGATTTCAGCATCGACCAGTTCATCAGCGGCGTCGGCACGCAGGCGCCGGGCTGGTTCGGCAAGCTGGCGATGCTGGGCGATTTCGCAAGCCGGCGGCTGCCGCAGCCCTTCGTCGACGCCTGCGATGCCTGGCTGTCGAAGGGCATGGATGCGAGCAAGACGCGGCTCGGCGCGCAGTTCCTCGACGTGTACCTGACCGGGCCGATCTGGCGCTTTGCGTGGGCGCCGGGCGTGATCGACAGCGAGTGGTGGGCCGGCGTGCTGATGCCGAGCGTCGACAAGGTCGGCCGCTACTTTCCGCTGGTGGTCGCGCAGACCGCGCACGACCTGCCGGAGACGCTGGAGGGCATCCAGGCGCTGGACGGCTGGTACCGGCACCTGAGCGCCGCGGCACTCGGCACGCTGGGGGCCGGCGCGACGGTGGAAGATTTCGAATCGGCGCTCGCGCGGGCGCCGTCGTGGCAGGCCGAGCGGCACAGCGTCGAGCCGGCTGCCACCGCGATGCCGGGCCGGCTGCGCTACACCTATGCCGGCGCGGCCAGCCTGCCGCAATGGATCGACGGCCTGGTGGTGGCCGAGGCGATGCGCCGCTACACCGGCCACAGCCTGTGGTGGCCCGACCATGCATCGGCGCCGGACGACAGCCTGTCGGTCGCGCCCGGGCTGCCGCCGCCGGAGTACTTCTCGGAGCTGCTGGAGGGGCGCTGGTGACCGACTCGACGAGCGGATCGACCTCCACGCCGGACGACGACCGCACGGTCGTGAACCCGGGCGCCGCGCTCGACGGCGGCAACTCGCTGCCGAACGGTTTCCGGCTGCAGGAGTACGTGGTCGAGGGGCTGGTCGGCGAGGGCGGCTTCGGCATCGTCTACCTGGCGCGCGACACCCAGCTCGGCCGCGTGGTCGCGCTGAAGGAGTACATGCCGGCGACGCTCGCGACGCGCGGCCCGCAATGCGAGGTGTCGGTGCGCTCGGCGCGCCACCGCGAGACCTTCGAGCTCGGGCTGCGCAGCTTCGTCAACGAGGCGCAGCTGCTGGCGGCGTTCGACCACCCATCGCTCGTCAAGGTGTACCGCTTCTGGGAACAGCAGGGCACCGCCTACATGGTGATGCCGTACTACCAGGGCCCGACGCTGAAGCAGTGGCTGATCGAGCACGGCCGGCCGGACGAGGCGCTGCTGCTGAGCGTGGCGCACCCGCTGATCGACGCGCTGGAGCTGATGCACCACCAGCGCTGCTACCACCGCGACATCGCGCCCGACAACATCCTGTTGCTGAACCAGCAGAGCACGCAGTTCGGCGGCGCGGCGAGCATGCGGCCGGTGCTGCTGGATTTCGGCGCGGCGCGCCGCGTGATCGGCGACGCGACGCAGGCGCTGACGGTGATCCTGAAGGCCGGCTACGCGCCGGTGGAGCAGTACGCCGAATCGAAGGCGATGCGCCAGGGACCGTGGACCGACGTGTACGCGCTGTGCGCGGTGCTGTATGCATCGATCACCGGGCGCGCGCCGCTGGCGTCGGTGAGCCGGCTCGTCACCGACGACCTGCAGCCGGCGGTGCAGGCCGGCGCGGGGCGGTATTCGCCGCAGTTCCTCGCGGCCATCGATGCGGGGCTGGCGGTGAAGCCGGACGACCGGCCGCAGGACATGGCGGCGCTGCGGGCGCTGTTGCCGGGCGGGCATGGGCTGGGGCATGGCACCTCGCAGTTGCTGGGCAGCACGACGCGCGGCGGGTTGCCGGTGCCGCCGGACCTGGGTGCGTCGACGGTCGTCGCCGGGGGCCGCTCGACGCGGCCGGCCGAGCTGATGCCGGACCCGCGGGCGACGCCGCCGTCGCGGGCCGGTGTGTATGCGCTGGCCGGGCTGGTGCTTGCCGCGCTGGCGGGGGCGGGCTGGTGGGTGGCCGGGCGCGCGCCCGCGCCTGCGCCGGTGGTGGCGACCACGCCGGCACCGGCAGCCACATCAACACCTGCACCGGCACCCTCGCCGGCACCGGTCGCCGCGCCTGCGCCGCCGCCTGCCGTGCCCTTCGGCCTGGTCACCGCGCTGCAGGACATCGTGCGCCACGCCGACCCGGTGCTCGGCGTCAACGCGCTGGCCGACAAGTCGCAGCTGCGCATCGGCAGCGACCGGCTGCAGTTCCGCGTCAAGTCGTCGGAGGCCGGCTACCTGTACGTGTTCCTGGCCGGCACCGACAAGACCCACTTCTACCTGCTGTTCCCGAACGAGCTCGACAAGAACAACCGCATCGAGCTGAACCGCGAGGTCGTGCTGCCGCGCGCCGGCTGGCACATCACCGCGGGCGGGCCGCCGGGCACCGACCATATCGTCGCGATGGTGTCGCGCCGGCCGCGCGACATGACCGGCATCGGCGTCAAGAACGCCGGCGACCAGATCCCCGAGATCGATCTCCGGCTCGCCGAGCAGCTGTGGTCGGCCCGCAGCGCGGCCGAGAGCCCGTTCGCCGGCAAGCCGGTGTGCGAGGCCGGCGAGTCGCCGTGCGATGGCAGCTATGGCGCGACGCTGCTGGTGATCGACGAGGTCAAGAAGTAGCCCGAGGGAGTTTTTGATGGCCACCAAGCCTGCAACCAAGCCGAAGCGCCCCACCGCCGACCCGTTGCCGAAGAACTCGCGCTTCATGCGGGTCGCGCGCCCCGACGAGATCGACGTGCGCGACCGGCCCTACCGCCCGGCCATCGGCAGTGCACCGCCGCCGACGCTGTTCCCGAAGCATGGGCTGCCGGTGAAGTACCAGGGTGACACGATGGCCTGCACCGGCTTCGCGCTGTCGCTGGTGGTCGAGCACCTGCTGCTGGCCTCGGGCCGCGAGCGAAAGCCTGCCATCTCGCCGTACATGCTGTACTCGATGGCACGGCGCTACGACGAGTACCCGGGCTCGTCCGAGGACAAGGGCTCCAGCCTGCGCGGCGCGATGAAGGGCTGGTTCAAGCACGGTGCCTGCCGCGAGCCGCTGTTCCCCGGGCTGGAGATGCCGGCGGCGAGCAAGAGCCTGGCCGACGACTGGTGGTTCGATGCCGTCAAGCGCCCGCTCGGTGCCTACTACCGCATCGACCACAAGGCGATCACCGACATGCACGCCGCGTTGAACGAGGTGGGCATCCTGTACGCGAGCGCCGGCTGCCATTCGGGCTGGGACGACGGCATCGAGCTGACGGCGCTGAAGAAGCGGCCGACCTCGTTCACCGAGCCGCGCAAGGGGATCTGGGAGATCCCGGTCAAGGGCGGTCATGCGCGGCATTCGGGCCATGCGTTCGCGATCGTCGGCTACAACGAGCGCGGCTTCCTGATCCAGAACTCCTGGGGGACGGACTGGGGTTCGTTCGGCTACGCGATCCTGAGTTATGACGACTGGATCGCCAACGCGATGGACTGCTGGGTCGCGCAGCTCGGCGTCGTGACGCAGGACCACACCGCGATCTCGAAATCGATCAGCCTGCGCACCGATGCGGCCGGCCGCGTGTCGCTCGCCGCGAGCGAGGTGCTGCGCAACCGCGAGCTGTCGCCGTTCATCGTCAACATGGGCAACAACGGCGCGCTGAGCAACAGCGGCGTGTTCCGCACCCGGCCCGACGACGTGCGCGCGATCGTCGACGTGCAGCTCGTGCAGGCGCGCAAGCAATGGGGGCTGCAGGACGACGTGGTCGACGTCTGCATCTTCGCGCACGGCGGGCTGGTCGGTGAAGCCGCCGCGGCCGACATCGCGGCGCAGTGGATCCCGATGCTGTACGAGCAGAAGATCTTTCCGATCTTCCTGATGTGGGAGACCGATTTCTTCACCAGCGCGCTGAACTGCATCGACGACGCGATCCGCGACGTGCCGCGCAGCACGGCCGCCGGTTCGTCGATGGCGGCATGGTGGAACGAGCGGCTGGAGCGCGTGCTGTCGCGTCCCGGTACGCGCATCTGGGGCGAGATGAAGCAGAACGCCGATGCGATGAGCGCCTACAAGCCGGGCGTGCCGGACGACGAGCAGGCCGGCGCGGTGCTGCTGTACGGGCATTTCAAGCATGGCGTGGCCGACAAGCGCATCCGCATGCACTTCGTCGGGCATTCGGCCGGCAGCATCGTCGCGAGCCTGATGATCGACCGGCTGGCGCAGGAGGGCATGCGCTTCGAATCGGTGAGTTTTCTGGCGCCGGCGGTGCGTGTGGACACCTTCGACCGTTGCGTGCGGCCGCACCTGGAATCGGGCGTGGTGCGGCGCTACCAGCAGTTCCACCTGAGCGAGCGCGCGGAGCAGCAGGACCACACCTGCGGGCCGTACCGGCGCTCGCTGCTGTACCTGGTCAGTGAATCGTTCGAGGGGGGGAGTACCACGCCGATCCTGGGGATGCAGCGGTTCTTCGATGCGGTGCAACCGCTGGCGAACACCACGGCGTGGGTGTCGCCTGGGCCCGTCAGCGCGAGCACGACGCATGGGGGGTTCGATGATGACCCCGGGACTCGGGCTCAGGTCGTGAAGTTCATCCGGGGATGAGGGGTCTGTTCACTGCGTGAGGCTGTAGCCGGGTCTCGCCCCGGCGGGCGAGTCACTTTCATTTGGGGCTCAAATGAAAGTAACCAAAGCAAAGAGCCTGAATGCAACACCATGCGGTTCGTTCAGCCCGCTGCGGACAACACTGCCACGCCGCTGCACATCGTCCCTCGATTGGGATTGTTGCCCTCCCGACCCCACGCGCCTCGCTTCGCATCGGCACCCGGGCTACGGTTCAACAATCCCAATCAAGGTTGGAGTTCAAGCGGCGTGGCCGTGTTGTCCGTAGCGGGACAGAACGAACCGTATGGTGTTCGGGTTAAAAGCGCTTTGCTTTGGTTACTTTCATTTGCGCTCAAATGAAAGTGACTCGCCCAGGGGGCGAAACCTGCCGGCGCAGCACAGCGCCAGCCCAGCGCAGCGCCAGTCGCACCCGAAGATCGGTCATCCGTCGCACCAGCGCCCCGGCGGGTCGATTCCCGCCGTATCGTCTCCCCCATGCATGCCACTTCGTTCACGCCCCTGCGGGTCCTGGCCCGCCTCTGGGCCTCCCTCACGCCCCGCCGCATCGCCATCAACCTGGTGGTGGCGACCATCGCCGCGATCGCGCTGAACCCGATCTTCGACACGCCCTTCCTCAGCGTGTGGGGCCGCAGCATCTTCGTCGGCCTGATGCTGCTGGTGGCCTTCGACATCGCCGGGCACTGGCCGTCACGCTGGCTGCCGCGCTGGGTGGTGCAGGTGGCCGCCGTGGTGATCGCGGCGCCGGTGGCCACCGGCATCGCCTACCTGGTGATGGTGCAGGGCGACCTCACCAGTTTCCAGCGCAACGAGGGCCTGCTGTGGGGCTTCCTGTCGATCGCCGCGACCGGCGTGGCAGTCGGCCTGACGCTCGCGCTCGGCGCGCTCTACCGCGAGCGCGATGCCCAGGCCCGCTCGCAGGCCCTCGCCTTCGCGCTGGAGCGCAGCACGCTCGAGAAACAGGCGCTCGACGCGCGGCTGCGCCTGCTGCATGCGCAGGTCGAACCGCACTTCCTGTTCAACACGCTGGCCAATGTGCAACAACTGGTCGAGTCGGGCTCCGAACGGGCCGGCCCGGTGCTCAAGAGCCTGATCGCCTACCTGCGCGCCGCGGTGCCCAGCCTCGCGCAGTCCGGCAGCACGCTCGGCCACGAGATCGGCCTGGTGCGCGCCTACCTCGACCTGATGCGCATGCGCATGCCCGACCGGCTGGCCTTCGAGGTGTCGATGCCGCCGGCCCTGGCCGGGCTGCCGTTCCCGCCGATGGCCTTGCTGACGCTGGTGGAGAACGCGGTGCGCCACGGCATCGACCCGAGCGAGACGGGCGGCCGCATCGAGGTCGGCGCGCGCGCCGATGCGCGCCAGGCCAGCGTCGAGATCTGGGTGCGCGACACCGGCGTCGGCCTGGACGACAAGGCCGCGCCCGGCACCGGGCTGACCAACCTGCGCGAGCGGCTGAAGGCCACCTATGGCGATGCGGCCCAGTTGCAGCTGACCGATGAGTCCCCGCACGGCCTGCGCGCGACGCTGCTGCTGCCCGATCCGAGCCCGCAATTCAACGCCGGCACCGCCGTCAACGCCGCCGATGCAGGAGCCGCCCGATGACCACCACCACCGCGCTGATTGCCGACGACGAACCGCTGCTGCGCGAGCGGCTGCGCGGGCTGCTGCAGCGGCTGTGGCCGGAACTCGAGATCGTCGCCGAGGCGCGCAACGGCCGCGAGGCGGTCGAGCTGTTCGACCAGCATTCGCCGCAGGTGGTGTTCCTCGACGTGCACATGCCGGGGCTGAACGGCGTCGAGGCGGCGCGTTCGATCGCGCGGCGGGCGCTGGTGGTGTTCGTCACCGCCTACGAGCAGTACGCGGTGACGGCCTTCGAGCAGGGCGCGCTCGACTATGTCGTGAAGCCGTTCGACGAGGAGCGCCTGGCCGACACGGTGCAGCGGCTGCGGGCGCGGCTGGCCGGCCCGCCGGCGGCCCCCGAGGACGACCGGCTGCAGGCGGCGATCGAGAAGATGTCGACCGAGCTGCGCCGCCAGGCGCCGGCGCAGCGGCAATCAGGCTGGCTGCAGTGGATCAAGGCGTCGGTCGGCAACAGCGTGCGCCTGATCCCGGTCGAGCAGGTGGCCTACCTGCGCTCGGACGAGAAATACACGCTGGTGGTGTGGGAGGGCGGCGAGGCGCTGATCCGGCGCACCATCCGCGAACTGGCCGATGAACTCGACCCGGAATGCTTTGTGCAGGTGCACCGCTCGGTGATCGTGAACCTGCGCCAGGTGGCGCAGGTGGTGCGTGGGCCGAACGAGACGGCCGACGTGCACATCAAGGGCCGCAGCGAGCTGCTGCCGGTGAGCCGCAGCTTCGTGCACGTGTTCCGGCACATGTGAAGGCCGGTCGTGAGGCCGGTCACGCACCCGAGGCCACTCACTCCATCGTCGTGCGCAGGACCTGCGTGGCCTCGGCCACGCTCTGCACGCGCTTGCCGGTGATCGTGACGGCCGGCATCGTGATGACGTCGGCGCTGGCTTGCTGCGTCGTGCTGCCGCGGCCTTCCTCGACCATCGCGATCGCGATGGACAGCGTGGCGGCGATCAGCACGGAGAAGGTCAGCAGCGGGGCGAAGAGGCGGTCGAACATGTCAGTCTCCAGCGGTAGGTCTGTTGCGTTGGAGTGAACTGTAGGCACCGGCCCGCGCCGGCGACAGCGCGCTGAGACGAAGCGTCGAAACAGGGGGACAGGCTGCAGGTCGGCAGGACGGGGCGCCCCCGCCGACACCTGCCCCGAGCTCAGATCGGCTCGGTGCGCTCGACCAGCCAGGCCAGCGCCGCGCCGCTCACCAGCGGCGACAGCCGCTCGCGCACCACGCGGTGGTAGCCGTTCAGCCAGGCCGCCTCGTCGGCGCGCAGCAGGCTCGCGTCGATGCAGCGGGTGTCGATCGGGCACAGCGTCAGCGTCTCGAAGCCGAGGAACTCGCCGAACGCCCCCGCCTCGGGCGTGTCCACCGCGACGTTCAGCACCAGGTTCTCGATGCGAACACCCCATTGGCCGCCGCGGTACAGCCCCGGCTCGATGCTGGTGATCATGCCGGGCTCCATCGCCATGTGCGGCTCGGGGATGGCCTTGCTGATGCTCTGCGGGCCTTCGTGCACGTTCAGGAAGTAGCCGACGCCATGGCCGGTGCCGTGGCCGTAGTCGAGGCCGTGCTCCCACAGCGGCGCGCGGGCGATCGCGTCGAGCATCGGCGACAGCGTGCCGCGCGGGAAGCGGGTGCGGCTGAGCGCCAGCGTGCCCTTCAGCACCAGCGTGTAGTCGCGGCGCTGCGCGGCCGAGACGGTGCCGATCGGCCAGACGCGCGTGATGTCGGTCGTGCCGCCCAGGTACTGGCCGCCGGAATCGATCAGCAGCAGGCCGTCGCCCTCGATCACCGCGTGCGATTCGGGCGTGGCGCGGTAGTGCGGCATCGCGCCGTTGGCGTTGAAGCCGGCGATGGTGTTGAAGCTCAGGCCGACGAAGCCGGGGCGGCGCGCACGGGCGGCGCTCAGCTGCTCGTCGATCGTCAGCTCGGTGATGCGCTCCTTGCCCAGCGCCTGCTCGAACCAGGCGTAGAACTCGCACATCGCGGCGCCGTCCTGGGCCATCGCGTCGCGCACGAAGGCGGCCTCGGCGGCGCTCTTGCGGCTCTTCAGCAAGGTGCTCGGGTTGATCGCCTCGACCACCTTCACCGCGGCCGGCACGTTCTCGCGCAGGCCCAGCGTGATGCGRCGCGGGTCGACCAGCAGCGTGGCGTCGGCGCCCAGGCCGGCCAGCGCGGCGGCCGCTTCGGCGTAGGGGGCGAGCTGCACGCCGTCGGCGGCCAGCGCGGCCTGCAGGTCGGCGGGCACCTTGCCGACGCCGACGAACAGCGTCGCGCCGTGCAGGCCGATCAGCGCATGCGCCAGGAACACCGGGTTGTAGCTGACGTCGGCGCCGCGCAGGTTGAAGATCCACGCGATGTCGTCGACGGTGGAGACGAAGTGCTGCGTCGCGCCCTGCATCGCCATCCCGCGGCGCACCTCGGCCAGCTTGGCGCTGCGGGCCAGCGGCGCGTGGGGCGCGGCATGTTCGTAGATTGGCGCGTCGGGCAGGCCGGGGCGCTCAGGCCACACGTCGTTCAGCAGGTCGAGGTCGGTGCGCAGCGGCACGCCGGCGCGCGTGAGGGCGGTGCGCAGCTGCTGCGCGGCGGCCAGGCCCAGCACCGCGCCGTCGACCGCCACCACCTGCCCGGCCGGCACCTGGCTGGCCAGCCATTCGACGTGGTGGGTGGCGGCGCCGGTCGGGATCTTCACCAGCTCGATGCCGGTGCCGGCCAGCTCGGCCTCGGCCTGCACCCAGTAGCGGCTGTCGGCGAACAGCGCGGCGCGCTCGGTGGTGACGACCAGCGTGGCCATCGACCCGGTGAAGCCCGACAGCCATTCGCGGCCCTGCCAGCGCACCGGCAGGTACTCGGACAGGTGCGGATCGCTCGACGGCACCAGCAGCGCGGCCATCTGGTGCTGCTTCAGCGCGTCGCGCACGCGCTCCAGGCGCAGGCGGATCGGGGAGGTGCGGGTGTCCATGGGTTCGGCTCCGGGTCGCAACCCGCACGCCTCCCGGGTCGGGAGGCCAGCGGGGAAGAGGACGCCGATTCTAGAGCCGGGCAGGGTTTCTACCGGGCAAAAGAGGCGCTCGGCCGAGGGGCATCTGCAACTTCTCTTCGCAGTTGATGCCCATCCTTGGCGACGGCCCCACCGCGTGGGCGGATGCCGAGGAGATGCCATGCCATTCGACCCCCGTATCGAGAAAGAAGCCTTCCTGCACGCCGACCGGGCGCTGCTGCGGCAGCTGCTCGACATCGAGTTCAAGACCTGGCGCCCGATGGGCTACCTCGCCTCGACGGTGTTGCACAAGCTGGTGTACTGCTGGCTGGTCGGCCTGCACGACGAGATCGCCCCGGTGCTGCCGCGCGTGATCGGGTGGCTCGACCATGCGATCGCTGCCAGAGACGGCAACAGAGATGCGACCCGGGAGGCCGGCAGCGAGGCGCCTCCCGAGTTGGCGGACGACGGCCCGCGCGGGCTGCAGATCAACCTGCACGCGACGCGGGCGATCGCACGCTGGCTGTACCGCGGCGACGCCGCCTGCGACGACTGGCGTGGCGCGCGGTGTTCGCAGGCCGGCTGGCACGCGAGCCTCGCGCGCGGCGAACGCCGCACGACGCCCGGCCAGGTCGTGCTCGACGACTACCTCGCCTGGTGCGTGCAGGCCGGCGACCACGCGACGGGCATCGCGCTGATCGAGAGCCAGCTGGCGCTGCGCGCGTCGGCGCCGGCGCATGCGGTGCTGACGCGGCTGCCGCGGCCGCGCGAACTCGCCTACGCGATCTGCCTGCACCACGTGCGCGGCCGCTTCGAGCCGGCCGAGCTGTTCGAAGCCGGCAAGCGCATGCTCGGCGGCTGCCTGGACGAAGCCTGGTTCGCCACCGGCGAATCACTGCGGGCGGCGATGTGGCTGAAGATCGTGCACCAGGACCTGGCCGCACCGCTCGGGCTGGCGGCGGCGAGCCCGCTCGACGCGGTGCGGCGCGCGCACGATCACCTGGCGCTGCGGTCGGCGCTCACAGTGCGCACGATTGCGACACCGCGAAATCGTCCTCCCGCCAGCATTCGCCGTGTGTCGGGATCACGTTGATGACCTCGAAATACGGCCGGCCGAAATACTCGCACCGGTGCAGCGCTTCGACCGCGGCGTGGTACTCGTCGAGGTCGGGGGTCTCCCAGACCGCGACCTCGGCGCACTGGGTGTCCCAGCGCGATGCGCAGGTCTCGAACTGCCGCAGCCGCAGCGACGGGAAGTTCTGGAACACCAGCACCAGCACGCGTTCGCGGAACGCGGCGCGCTGCTCGGCATCGAGCGAGCGCCAGTGGGAGGTGGCCTGCAACAGCATGAAGAAAGTGTGGACTCTTGACATGGTGAGGGTGTGGGTGGAGTTGACGCAACGAAGCGCCTTGTCGACACTATGCGAGTTTTTATTCGTATTTGAAACTCGCATTTCAGCCACCGATGTCCAGCCCGCAGAACACCACCCTGATCCCTCGCAAGGCGCCGCGCCAGGCGCGCTCGCGGGCCACCGTCGACGCGATCCTCGACGCCGCAGCTCGCGTTCTGGTGGAGCGCGGCTATGCCGCGACCACGACGAATGCGGTGGCCGAGGTGGCCGGCGTCAGCGTCGGCTCGCTGTATCAGTACTTCCCGAACAAGGATTCGCTGATCGCCGCGCTGCATGACCGGCACGGCCGGCAGATGAGCGCGCTGCTCGATGCCGCGCTGCTGCGGCACCGCGGCGCGTCGCTGCCCGAGGCGCTGGCCGGCGTGATCGAATCGGCCGTCAAGGCGCACCAGCTCGATGCCGACCTGCACCGCGTGCTCGAGAAGCAGGTGCTGGGCCTCGACCAGTTCCCCGGCGATGACGAATCGGTCGACGAGATCGAGCGCCGCCTGCGCGAGCTGCTGGAAGCGTACCGCGCCGAGATCGTCGTCGAGGACCTGCGGCTGGCGACCTGGATGCTGATGCACGCGGTGCATGCACTGATCCACGCGGTGGTGCTCGATCGGCCGAATGGCGTGTCGGTGAAGGCCGCCACGCGCGAGACGGTGCGCATGGCGCTGGCCTACCTCACCGCCAGGCTCTGAGCTTTCGTGGAACCGAATCGGCGGTGCGGTGACTCAGTCGGCATCAGCAACACCTGAGGAGACCGTGGATGAGAGCGCTCATGCGATCGTGTCGAGAATCAGTCTTCAACCGTCTGACCCAAGCACCGGCTGAAGAAGAACGGAATCCGCCGCCGTTCACGCTGATGATCAGGCGGCAACTCGACAATGCACGTGCATGCCTGGACCTCAACATTCCCTCGGACCCGACGATCATCAAGGCCAGCATCGCGGGGACGATCGCCATGGCGACCTTGGCCGCCGCGCTGATGCTCAGGATGGACATGATTGGCGCGGATGGCGACCGCCAGGACGATGTGAAAGCTGTTGCAGCAGAGCGCCTCATCGCGGGTTCCGTCGTGGCGATGCTGATGGCGGTATTCAGCATGTTGGTGTGCCTGAACGCCACCGCTCGGCATTGCCTGTCGGACTCCCCACCTGCCGACGCGCCCGCCGAAGACGCGTGACGGGCGGCCCGCCTCAGCGCGCCGGCGCGGCCCGCCCGTACAGCAGCAGCATTGCGACGATCACGCCGCCGTAGATCAGGTGCCGGCCCCATTCCTCGATCTGCATCACCGACAGGATCGACTGCAGCAGCGTGATCAGGATGACGCCGGCAACCGTGCCCAGGTAGTGGCCGCGCCCGCCGAGGATCGAGGTGCCGCCGAGCACCACCGCGGCGATGGCCGGCAGCAGGTAGGGGTCGCCCATCGCCTGCGCCGCCTTGCTTGCATACCCTGCAAGCAGCACGCCGCCGAAGGCCGACAGCCCGCCGGCCACCGCGAAGGCGGCCATCACGACCCCGCGCGTGCGCGCGCCCGACAGGTAGGCGGCGCGCTCGCGGTTGCCGATCGCGTAGACGCAGCGGCCGAAGGTGGTGCGCGTCAGCGTGAACACCGCCGCCGCGCCGACCGCCGCCCACACCAGCAGCGCGTTCGGAATGCCGAGCAGGCTGTGCCCGGTCGCGATGAAGCGCATCGCCGGCGACGACGCGTCCTGCGGCGAGAAGCCGCCGGTGTGCACCACCATCAGCCCCTGCGCGACGGCGTTGACCGCCAGCGTGACGATCATCGACGGGATGCGCAGGAACGCGACGCCGAAGCCGTTCAGCAGCCCGAGCGCGACACCGCAGGCGATGCCGAACGGGATCGCGAATGCGCTGCCCCACGACCCCCAGCCGGTGGCGGCGGTGGCCATCATCCCGCCGACCGCCACCACCCACGGCACCGACAGGTCGATCTGCCCGAGCAGGATCACCAGCATCGCGCCGGTCGCGATCACGCCGAGGAACGACGCCACCTTCAGCTGCTGCAGCAGGTACTCGGGCGACAGGAAGCTGCTGCTGTAGAGGCTGCCGAGCAGCAGCAGCGCGACGATGCAGCCGAAGGCCGAAGCGATCGGGCCGCGGAAGGGCCGGGCCAGGAGCCTATCCATACAGATCGAGCCGGTTGCGCAGCTTCAACAGCCGCAATGCACCCAGGCAGATCGCGGCGAACAGCACCACGCCCTGGAACAGCGGCTGCCACAGCGGTTCGAGGTTGAACACGAACAGCAGGTCGCCGATGGTGCGGAACATCAGCGCGCCGAACACCGCGCCGACCGCGCTGCCCGAGCCGCCGAACAGCGACACGCCGCCCAGCACCACCGCGGCGATCGAGTACAGCGTGTAGGTGCTGCCGTTGGCCGACGAGGCCTCGCCCGACCAGGTGATGCAGGTGACGAACAGCCCGGCCACCGACGCCAGCAGGCCCGACAGCAGGTAGGCGACGAACTTGGCGCGTTGCACCGGCACACCCGACATGTAGGCTGCCAGCTCCGACGAGCCGACCGCCGCGGCCGCGCGCCCGATCACCGAGCGGCGGTACGGCAGCCACACGAGCAGCACCAGCGCGAGCAGCAGCGCGAGCGCCGCCGGAATGCCGCCCGGCAGCTGGCCGGTCAGCGCCTCGGCCAGGTCGCCGTTGACGTCGCCGCCCGGCACGCGGCGCAGCGCGAGTGCGAGGCCGAAGAAAGCCGAGCCGGTCGCGATCGTCGTGACGATCGGCTGCAGCCGCCCGTAGATCACGATCAGCCCGTTCAGCGCGCCGCAGGCGCAGCCGGTGAGCAGCACGCCGGCGACGCCGAGCGCGGTCTGCAGCGGCGTGCCCACGACCAGGTGCGACGCGAGGCAGTTGGCCAGCACCAGCACCATGCCGACCGACAGGTCGATGCCCGAGGTCAGCACGACCAGCGTCTGCGCCATCGCGACGATCGCCAGCAGCACGCCCTTGTTGGCCGCGGTGGTCGCGACGTTCGCGGTCAGGCCGGCCGGGTGGTTGGCGGCATACACCGCGAACATCACGACGAAGCCGGTGAACGCGAGCAGCGTGCCTTGGTGCTCGCGCAACCGATGGGGCCAATCGCTTCGGGTCGTCATGCTCAGGCGGCCGCGGGAACGTCGAGCGCCGCGCCGACCAGCGCGTGCTCGGTGATCTGGGCGCCGACGAGTTGACGGCGGATGCGGCCCTCGACCATCACCAGCACGCGGTCGCAGCAGCCGATCAGCTCGTCATGGTCGGTCGAGTAGAAGAGGAGGGCCGCGCCCTCGTCGGCGAGCCGGCGCAGCAGCAAGTAAATCTCCTGCTTGGTGCCGACGTCGATGCCGCGCGTGGGGTCGTTCAGCAGGATGATGCGCGGCGCCATCATCAGCCATTTGCCGATCACGAGCTTCTGCTGGTTGCCGCCCGAGAGCGCCCCGGCAGTCACGTCGAGGCCGTCGCAGCGCACCGCGAGCAGGGCCATCATCCGTTCCACCGCCGTTCGTTCTGCGCCGCGGTCGATTACGCCGCCGCGCGACAGCGCGCCGAGCGCCGCGAACGACAGGTTCTCGCGCACCGACATCGGCAGCATCAGGCCCTCGGTCTTGCGGTCTTCGGGGATCAGCGCCATGCCGATGCGCGGCTGCTTCGCGGCATGCGGGCCGGTGATGGAGGTCGGCCGGCCGTCGATCAACAGCTCGCCTCGGCAACCGCGCAGCACGCCGAACA
Organism: Rhizobacter sp. P5_C2; assembly: GCF_054049715.1. NCBI lineage: Bacteria > Pseudomonadati > Pseudomonadota > Betaproteobacteria > Burkholderiales > Sphaerotilaceae > Rhizobacter > Rhizobacter sp. P5_C2. The sequence continues at coordinate 22,367 of NZ_JBFULV010000086.1, forward strand.
GCGCCAGCAGCAGCTCGCGCTGGCCCTGGCCGTCCAGCCCGCCGAGGCCGACGATCTCACCGGCGTGCAATTGCAGCGAGATGTCGGCGAGGCGGTGCGTCCAATGCAGGCCGCGCAGGTCGAGGCGCGGCGCGTCCGTGCCGGGGGCGGCAGGGCGGGCCGGCTTGTCCGGGAACACGCCGCTGTAGGGGCGGCCGATCATCAGCTCGACGATCTCGGTGTCGGTCTTCGTGCCGGCCGCGAAATGCGCGACGCTGCGGCCGTCGCAGAAAACCGTGCACTCGTCGGCGAGCTCGGCGATCTCGTGCATGCGGTGCGAGATGTACAGCAGCGCGAGGCCGTCGGCACGCAGCCGCTTCAGCACGGCATAGACCTGCTCGACGTCGGCGGCGGTCAGCGCCGACGTGGCCTCGTCGAGGATCAGCAGCCGCGGCCGGCGCGCCAGCGCCTTCGCGATCTCGACCATCTGCCGGCGCGACAGCGAGAGGTCCTTCACCAGCGCGAGCGGGTGAATGTCGGCGGCCCCGGCGCGCGCGAGCGCCTCTTCGGCCAGCCGGCGCTGCGCGCGGCGGTCGATCAGGCCCCAGCGGCGGGGCGGTGCCTGGAGGAACAGGTTGTCAGCCACCGACAGGTCGGGGACCAGCGACAGCTCCTGGAACACGCAGACGATGCCGGCGGCGTTGGCCGCGGCGGGCGACGCGAACGCGACCGGCTGGCCGTCGAGCAGCATGCGGCCCTCGTCGGGCGCGACGACGCCGGCGATCAGCTTGATCAGCGTCGACTTGCCGGCGCCGTTCTCGCCGAGGATCGCGTGGATGCGGCCCGGCTCGACGCGCAGGTCGGCCGCCTGCAGCGCGTGCACGCCGCCGTAGCGTTTGCTGAGCGCCTGGATCTCGAGCAGCGGCATGCCGCGCGCTACTTGTTGCCTTCCGACTGGCCCATGATTTCCTGGGCGGTGAAGTTGATGCCACAGCTCGGGAACGCGTTGCCGACGAAGAAGTTGTCGGATTGCGTCGCGTAGAAGTTGGCGCCGTCCTTGAAGCCCGGCTCTTCCACCGTCGACAGCGGCAGCTTGATCGACTGCGGCAGCACCTTGCCCTCGAGCGCCGCGATCGCCACCTTGATCGCCACCGCCACTTGGGCCGGCCCGGTGCCGCCCGACGCGCACTTCAGCCCCTGCCCGGCGTACTTCGCGCAGAACTTGCGGAAGCCGTTCTCAGTTTCGCCGGCAAACGGCACCATTGGGTGCTTGGCATCGAGCATCGCCTGCACGACGCCGGTGTCGCCGCCCTGCGCGGTGATCGCGTCGAACTTCTTGTGCACCGCGATCGCGTCGGCGGTGACCTTCTGCGAGGTGGGGTCGTCCCACTTGCCGATCACCTCGATGGTCTCCCACTTCTTGCCGGAGGCCTTCAGCGCCTGCTGGATCCCGTCGTGCCGGTCGCGGTCGACCGAGGTGCCCGACACGCCGCGCACCTCCAGCACCTTGCCGCCGTTCGGCGCGTTCTTGATCAGCCACTGGCCCCAGTAGGTGCCCAGCCCCTTCTGGTCGACGTTGACGTTGATCGCCTCCTCGGTGTCGAGGATGTTGTCGAACGCGACCAGCACGACACCGGCATCGTTCGCGCGCTTGATCACCGGCTTGAAGGCCGCAGGGTTTTGCGCGTTGACGACGATCGCGTCGAAACCGGAGTCGATGAAGTTGTTGATCGCGGCGATCTGCGCGGCAACGTCTTCGCCGGTGGAAACGACCTTGTACTCCTTCAGCTTCGCGGCCACCTCGGGCTGCGCGGCATAGGCCTTGGCCGTCTTGATCATCTGGATGCGCCAGGTGTTGGCGATGTAGCCGTTGGCCAGCGCGACGCGGTACGGGCCCTTCTTGGCCGGGTACTGGAACAGCTTGGTGGTGGTGCTCCACGGGGCGAAGCACTGCGGGTCGGAGTTCGCGGTGGTGACCACCTTGGGTGGGGCCGCGAATGCGGTGGCACCGAGGCCGAGCAGCAACGCGAGCTGCAAAGAACGGGTGAGGATGAACGCCATGGCCGGGTCTCCTTCATGCAGGTCCCGAGACGAGACCGGGAAGGCAATGTAGCCACTTCGCCGGGGTGCGAAAACTCGGGTGAAACCCGCTCGGGCGGGACAAGGCTTGTCCCGCGGCGGCCGGCCTGGCGATGCGTCAGTGCACCGCGCCGGTGTCGTTCTCGACCGTGAAGGCGCTCGTGTAGCTGCCGCTGCTGACGGTGATGGTCAGCGCGGCACCGGTGGAGGTGACGGCCTGGCCGGTGTTCCCCGAGTTGAAGGTGATGCTGCGGGAGCCGGATTCGGCGATGCAGCTGGGGATGGCCGACGGGCAGGCCAGCGTGGCGAGGCTGCCGCCGCTGACGTAGGCGAAGCTGGCACCGGTGGGGGTGATCGTCGCGATCACCGGCCGGCGCTGCCGTGTCGCCAGGCGCTGGGCCGTCTGCAGCTGGTTCCGCAGCTGGTCGCCGTAGGCCCGCAGGCGCCACATCGTGGTGTCGACCATGCGGGGGAGGGCGACCACGGCCAGCGTGCCGGTGAGGACGATCACCATGATCAGTTCGATCAGGGTGAAGCCCGCTTCGGCAAGCCGGCCCGGCATCGCTCAGGTGCCCGTGGCAGCGAACGTGGCCGTCTTGCCATTCGTGTGGCTGAGGGCACACGACGGCTCGGTGTAGCCGGAAGCGACAGCCGATGCGGCGATGCTGTAGCCGGTCGGGAGTTTGGCGCCTTGCAGCACGGCTTCAGCGCCGGTGCAGTTGGCCAGCGCAACACCTTTGCCGGCCTGGAACGCCGCGTAGTTGATGGCCGAGGCGGAACTCAGCGCGCCGGCCACGCCGTCGATGGCAGCCTGTTGCGCATCGCTCTTGAAGTCAACGAACTTGGGCATGGCGACAGCGGCCAGCACGCCCAGGATGACGATGACCATCACGAGTTCGATGAGGGTGAAACCAGATTGCTTCTTCATGGGTACTTCCTTTGAAAGGCGGTTACTGCCAGCTGCGCCGCCAGGTGGAGTCACCTCGAACGACCGGTCGCTGCGGACAGGCACGATTGCCTGGGTTCGCTTGGCTGGCCGTTGAATGTTGACGAGCGACTTGGGAGAGAGCATGCAGATTCGCGAGCGGATCTCGCGTGGATTGCAAACCATTGCAAACCGCGCGATGCACCAACTCAACGCGCCGCCGCCTTCTTCGCCGAACCATCGAGCGTGATCACGCGCCGCTGGCCTTCCAGGTCGTCGAGCGCGGCACGGCTCTGCTCGGTCAGGCGCTGCCAGTCTTCGGGGCCGCGGATGATGGTCGGCTTGATCAGCACCACCAGCTCCCGCTTGCGGCCGATGTTGACGCGGTTGTTGAACAGCGTGCCGGTGATCGCGTTGCTGCTCGCGCCGGGCAGGCCCGAGCTCTGGCGCGACGACTCCATCTGCATCAGCCCGCCGATCGCGACGATCGCGCCGTCGGGGATGCGCACCACTGTGTCGGTCTCGTTGACGCTGCTGGACGCGATCGGCAGCTTGTAGGTGCCGATGGTGCCGRGGTCGATCTGCTTGGTCTTCTCGGTCACCGAGGTCACCGACGGGTGCACGTGCAGCGTGACCATGCCGGCCTCGTCGATCTGCGGCGTCACGTCGAGCGCGATGCCCGAGAAGAACGGTGTCAGCGTCACCGTCGGCAGCGTCGTCGAGCCGCTGTTCGTGCTGGTGCCGGTGGTGATGGTGCCGCCCGACACGTTGGTGACGAAGTAGTCGTCGGTGCCGACCTTCAGCACCGCCTTCTGGTTGTTCAGCGTCGCGACGCGCGGGCTCGACAGGATCTGCACGTCGCCATGCGTCTCGAGGAAGCCGAGGATCGACTGGAAGCCCGCCCCGGCGAGCGCCAGGCCGGTGGCGCCGGTGCCCGAGATCGGCACGCCCACCACGTCGGCCAGCGGGGAGGACGTGCCGCTCGGCAAGGTCGTCAGGCCGTTGCCGTTGGCGACCAGCGCATTGCCGGTGTAGCCGCTGCTCTGGCCGATCGAGAAGCGGCTGCGCAGCACCGACCAGTCGATGCCGTTCTGGAAGCCGTCGCGCAGCTCCACCTCGATGATCTTGGCCTCCAGCATCACCTGGCGTTCGATGGACACGCGGGTCGAGCGCAGGAAGGCGTCGATCTGCCGCAGCTCGTCGGGCATCGCGCGCACCGCGATCGTGCCGGACTGCGGGCTGGTGATCACGTTGCGACCGGCAGCGGTGCCGATCATCGAACGCAGCGCCTCGGTGGTCTCGGCCCAGAAATCGCTTTTCGAGCTGGTCGACACCTGGCTGCCTTCGGCGTCGCTGGCGCGCGAGCGCGGGCTGTTCGACGTGCCGTTGTTGTTGCCGCCGTTGTTGTTGCCGTTGCTGTCGCTGGTGGCCGGCGGCGCGCCCGAGCTGATGCGCATGTCGCTGCGCCCGCTGCGCTGCGTGTGCAGGTAGTTCACCATGAAGATGCGCGTCTGCAGCGTCGGCGGGAACACCGTGACGCGGCGGCCGTCGATCTTGTAGTCGTAGCCGTAGACCTCGCGCAGCGATTCGAGCGCCTCGCGCATCGTCACGCCCTTCAGCGTCACCGAGATCGTGCCGCTCACGTCGGGGTGCATCAGCATGCTGTAGCGCGAATCGGTGACCAGCGACAGGAACACGTCGCGCACCTGCGCGCCGTTGACGATCAGGTCGAAGCGCGATTCGGACGGCGGCAGCGGCGCGGCAGGTTTCGGCGGCGGCGGCGGCGTGTCGAGCGTCGCCACCGGCACCGGCGCCGGCCGCTGCGCGAGCGCGGCGGCGAGTTCGGCCTGCAAGTGGGCGTTGGGGCTGGCGGTGCGCAGCGGCTGGTCGGCGCAACCGGCCAGCCACAACGCGGCGCACAGGCTGGACATCCAGCGGAGGCCCGGGCGGCCGGGCCGCCTGACTGCTTGGATCGGGTTCATCGCGGGACATCCTTTGTCGTCTGACGGGTGGAATGAGCAGGTTCGGAAAGGGCGCGGCGCGTCACGCCGGGGTACAGCGGCACGCGGTGCGAGCCCTGGGCATCGCGCAGCCACACCGCATCGCTGTCGATGCGCCCGATGCGGCGCTCGCCGAGCAGGTCGCCGACCGCGAGCCGGCGGCCCTGGTCGACCAGGTAGCGGGTGCTGCCGACGACGACGATGTGGCG
>NZ_JBFULV010000087.1:0-26747 GCF_054049715.1 Rhizobacter sp. P5_C2
CCGCTGCACCAGCCGCACAGCCTGCGCCTGGTCCGGGCGCTGCGGCGGCTGCGGCCGGCGCTGGCGCAGACGGCGTCGTTCGACACCGCGTTCCACCAGACGCAGGACCCGCTCGCCCGCCGCTTCGCGCTGCCGCGCGCGCTGCACGACGCGGGCGTGCAGCGCTACGGCTTCCACGGGCTGTCGTATGCCTTCATCGCGCGCGAACTCGCGCGGCTCGCGCCGCAGGCGGCCGACGGGCGCGTCGTCGTCGCGCACCTGGGCAGTGGCGCCAGCCTGTGCGGGCTGCAGGCCGGCCGCAGCGTCGACACCAGCATGGGCTTCTCGGCCCTCGACGGCGTGCCGATGGGCACGCGCTGCGGCGCGCTCGACGCCGGCGTGCCGCTGTATCTGATGCAGCAGCGCGGCCTGTCGCACGACGAGATCGAGGACCTGCTGTACCACCGCTCGGGGCTGCTCGGCGTGTCGGGGCTCAGCGCCGATGCCCGCACGCTGCGCGCAAGCGACGCGCCGGCCGCGCGCGAGGCGCTGGCGCTGTTCGCGCTGCGCTGTGCCGGTGAAGCGGCGCGCCTGGCGACCACGCTCGGCGGGCTCGACGCGCTGGTGTTCACCGCCGGCATCGGCGAGCACGATGCCGCGCTGCGCGCCGCGGTGTGCGAGCGGCTCGGCTGGCTCGGTGTCGCGCTCGACGCCGACGCGAACGCGCGCCATGCGCTGCGCATCGACGGGCCCGGCAGCCGGATCGCGGTGTTCGTGATCGCCACCGACGAGGAGCGCACGATCGCCGACGAGGCCTGGACGCTGCTGCGCTGACGTACGATGCGCGCCTCCGCCCGAAAGGTTTGCCCGTGAAACTCGCCACCTGGAACGTCAACTCCCTCGCGGTGCGCCTGCCGCAGCTGATCGACTGGCTCGCGCTGCACCAGCCCGACGCGATCGTGCTGCAGGAAACCAAGCTCACCGACGACAAGTTCCCGAGCGCCGAGATCGAGGCCGCCGGCTACCAGGTGCAGTGGTTCGGGCAGAAGACTTACAACGGCGTCGCGCTGCTGTCGCGCACGGTGGCGAGCGACATCGTGAAGAACATCCCCGGCCACGACGACGAGCAGGCGCGCGTGATCGCCGGCACCGTCAACGGCATCCGCATCGTCGGCGCCTACATCCCGAACGGGCAGTCGGTCGAGAGCGACAAGTTCCAGTACAAGCTGAAATGGCTGACGGCGCTGCGCACCTGGCTGGCCGAGGAGCTGACGCGCCACACGCATCTCGTACTGATGGGCGACTACAACATCGCGCCCGAAGACCGCGACGTGCACGACCCGGTCGCGTGGGCCGGGCAGGTGCTGTGCACGCCCGAGGAGCGGGCGCACTTCCAGGGCCTGCTGTCGCTCGGGCTGCACGACTCGTTCCGGCTGTTCGAGCAGCCGCCGAAGAGCTGGAGCTGGTGGGATTACCGCAACCTCGCGTTCCGCAAGAACCAGGGGCTGCGCATCGACCACATCCTGGTGAGCGACGCGCTGAAGGGCCAGGTCACCGCGTGCGTGATCGACAAGCCGACGCGCAAGAACGAGCGGCCCAGCGACCACGCGCCCGTCATCGCCGAGCTCACGCCCTGACCTGACGCTTCGGCTTTCCACACGCCGCAACGCCTCGCAGGGCAGCGCCGCACCGGGGCGTTCGCACAATGGACCCGTCAACTAATTTCAGTGACGCTTCATTGAGGAGTTCTTATGCGCGTGAATGCATCTCGTGGAAATGCCGGAGCCGGTGCCGCAGGTGGCGCCAACGCTGCGGGCGGCGCGGCCCCCGCAGGCAAGGCCGGCGGGCTGATGGGCCCGGGTGGATTGGGCCGTGAGGCCGCGAAGACCGGCGGCCTGGGGCTGTTGGGCGGCGGCGCTTCGTCGCTCGGCGGGCACGCCGTCGACAAAATGCTCAGCGGCGGCCAATCGGGCGGCGCACAAGGTGCGAGCAATGCGAACGCCGCCGCCTTCGCTCAGCAAGGCCCGGGCGGTCAGCAAGCCGCTGGTGGTGCCCAGGATCCGCAAGCCGCTGCCATCCAGGCCATCCTCGGGCGCCTGCTGAAGCAGGGCGGTGGGGGCGACGACTGAGTGTTTCCTCGAAGTCGGCCTCACCCGAGGCTCTTGAGGCCGGCTTCGGTCAATGGCTGTTCGTGACCCTTCGTGAAGGTGCCCCACCGTGACACTCAACACCACTGCGGAAATCCGCGAAATCACTGCGTCGATGACGAACGCGTTGCTGCAGGGCCAGATCGAGCAGGCCCACAGCCACTGGTTCCAGCTGCGGGCGATGGACGACGTTGCGCCGGAGTACCTGGCCATCGGCGCCTTCATCCACATCCAGCGCGGCGAGATCCTCGACGCAATGCACTACATCGACACCTTGCCCGAAGGCTGCTGCCCGGACCTGAAGGCGATGTGCTACTACCTGCTGGGCGATCCGATCTGGCACGCCCACGCGCAGGCGCTCGAAGAGAGCCCGAACCCGCTGATCCGCCAGTCGATGTCGGCGCTGCTGGCAGCGTAGACCGCGCGAGGGCCCAGGCCCTCGCCCGCCGGCCTCAATCGTCGAGCCCGAGTTCCTGGATCTTGCGGGTGATGGTGTTGCGCCCGATGCCCAGCTTCTGCGCGGCTTCGATGCGCCGCCCGCGCGTGATCTCGAGCGCGGTGTGGATCAGCTGCGCCTCGAACTTGCGCGTCAGCGTGTCCCAGACCTCCGGCAACCCGGCCTGCAGCATCGCGCGCGATTCGCGCTCCAGGTCGACCAGCCAGTGCGTGCTGGTCGCCACCGCGGCCACAGCATCGGGCAGCGGTGCCGCCACCGGCGCGGCCACATGAGCCGCTGCACCCACCGTTGACGCCGGCACCTCGGCCGGCTCGCCGACCGGCACGCGTGACGGAATCGCCACCAGGTCGCCCTGGAATTCCGGCGGCAGGTCCTTGGCCTCGACCACCTGGGCCGGTGCCATCACCGTCAGCCAGTGGCAGATGTTCTCCAGCTGCCGCACGTTGCCCGGGAAATCGAACTGCATCAGCCGCGCGAGCGCCGCCTCGGTGATGCGCTTGGCCTCGACGCCCAGCTCCTTCGCGCTCTTCTGCAGGAAGAAGCGGGCCAGCGACGGCACGTCCTCGCGCCGCTCGCGCAGCGCCGGCAAGCGCAGCCGGATCACGTTCAGCCGGTGAAACAGGTCCTCACGGAAAGCACCGAGCTTGACCCGCTCTTCCAGGTTCTGGTGCGTCGCCGCGATCACGCGCACGTTGCTGCGCAGCGGGTTGTGCCCGCCGACGCGGTAGAACTGCCCGTCGCTCAGCACGCGCAGCAAGCGCGTCTGCAGGTCGAACGGCATGTCGCCGATCTCGTCGAGGAACAGCGTGCCACCGTCGGCCTGCTCGAAGCGCCCTCGCCGCGTCGTCTGTGCGCCGGTGAACGCACCGCGCTCGTGGCCGAACAGCTCGCTCTCGAGCAGGTCCTTCGGGATCGCCGCGGTGTTGATCGCGACGAACGGCCCGCTCGCGCGCGGGCTGTGCTTGTGCAGCGCCTGCGCGACCAGTTCCTTGCCCGAGCCCGACTCGCCGGTGATCAGTACCGTGACCACGCTCTGGCTCAGCCGCCCGATCGCGCGGAACACGTCCTGCATCGCCGGCGCCTGGCCGAGCATCTCGGGCATCTGCGCCATGCGCTCGTCGCGCACCTCCTCGCGCATGCTCTCGTCGAGCGCACGGCGGATCAGCTCGACGGCCTTCGGCACGTCGAAGGGCTTCGGCAGGTACTCGAAGGCACCGCCCTGGAACGCGCTGACCGCGCTGTCCAGGTCGGAGTAGGCCGTCATGATGATGACCGGCAGGCCGGGATGGCGCTCCTTGACCTTGCTCAGCAGCTCGATGCCCGAGCCGCCCGGCATCCGGATGTCGGATACGAGAACCTGTGGGAAATCGTCTTCGAGCGCGAGGAGCACGTCGCGCGGGTTGGTGAAGCTGCGCACCGCGAGGTCTTCACGCGCCAGCGCCTTCTCCAGCACGAAGCGGATGGATTGGTCGTCGTCAACGATCCAGATGGGTTTCATGCCCTGCCTGTGGTTCCGGTCCCGCCCGCCCCGGCTTCTGGCTCAGGGCAAGGGGATCACGATCTTGAAAAGGGTCTGGCCCGGTTTGCTCTCGCATTCGATCATGCCCTGGTGTTGCTGCACGAACGTTTGCGCCAGCGTGAGTCCCAAGCCCGACCCGCCATCGCGCCCCGATACCAGCGGGTAAAAAATGCGATCCCGGATCGACTCCGGTATCCCCGGGCCGTTGTCTTCGATATGCAAGTCCAGTGCCAATCGATATCGTTGCTTGCCCAGGGTGACCTGCCGCGCGATGCGCGTGCGCAGCGTGATGCGGGCATCGCCCTGCTGGATGCGCTCGGACAGCGCCTGCGCCGCGTTGTGCGCGATGTTGAGCACCGCCTGGATCAGCTGCTCGCGGTCGCCGCGGAAATCGGGGATCGAGATGTCGTAGTCGCGCATCACCGCCAGCCCGCGCGGGAACTCGGCAATGATCAGCGAGCGCACCCGCTCGCAGACCTCGTGGATGTTGACGTCGCTCACCACGTGCGGCTTGCGGTGCGGCGCGAGCAGCCGGTCGACCAGCGCCTGCAGCCGGTCGGCCTCTTGAATGATGACCTGGGTGTATTCGGTCAGCGCGCGCGACTCGACCTCCATCTCGAGCAGTTGCGCCGCGCCGCGGATGCCGCCCAGCGGGTTCTTGATCTCGTGCGCGAGGTTGCGGATCAGCTCCTTGTTGGCCCGCGCCTGGCCGAGCGCGCGCTCCTCGCGGTCCTGCCGGGTCTGCTGCTCGATTTCCACCAGCTCGACGATCGCCTCGTTCGGCCGGTCGAGCTGGTTGACGATCACGTGCACCGGCAGCGCATCGCCATGCGCTGACACCGGCCGGCGCAGCAGCGCCTCGAAGCGGCTGGTCGAGAAATCGTTGCGAACGACCGCGGCCACCGTGTCGCGCACCGAATTGGCATCGATGAACCAGTCGAACAGCGAGCCGCCCAGCACGCTGCGCCGCGGCAGGCCCAGCACGTTCTCGAACGCGGCATTGGCGAACAGGCAGCTGCCGTCGTCGCGCACCACCGCGACCATCGTCGCCAGGTGGTCGAAGGCCTCGTAGCGCCCGGGCAGGTCGCCCGCCACCGCCGAACGCGCAGGCTTCGGCTTGTTCACCGGTTTGGCCACCGGCTTGTTCACTGAAGCTTCGCGAGTTCTCGCCTCAGCGCGGCGACGTCGCTTTCCTTGCGCATGATGTTCGCCTTCATCTCGGCGACGCGATCCTGGTACTTCTGGTAGTTCTTCTCGTCGCCCTGGCGCTCGGGCTCGCCGTTGTTGTAGGCCTTCTGCAGCTCGGCCAGGCGGTCTTCTTCCTTCTTCAGCTCGGCTTCGAGGATGCGGCGGGCATCGCTGTCGCGGGCGCGCTGCTCGTTCGGGTCGACCTTGTTCTCACCGGACTTGGCGGCCGCACCCGAGGCCGCCTTCGCCGGGCGCAGGCCCTGCACCACGGTGATCGGCGTGCCCTCGATCGTCTTGCAGCCTTTTTCCTTGGCCTCCTTGGCCGACAGCGTGTCGGTGTAGAGCACCGGGTTGCCGGGGCAGCGGTAGACGGTCTTTTCGTCGGCCGCCCGTGCAGGCAGGGCGATCACGGTGGCGACGGCAGCCACTGCGAGCGCGCAACGGGTCGTGGTTCGATGAGAGCGCATGAAAGTCCTCGGGCCGTGGAATCTGGTCGGATTGTGGCTGATCCCGCCATGTAAAAAGGGACGGCGCGTGCCGTCCCTTTGTTTCCCAATGTCGTCGGGCGGAGCCACCAGACCTGAGAGCCTGCGCTCCCGGCCAAGGTTCCGCGCGCCGCGATCAGGCGCTGTAGTACATGTCGAACTCGACCGGATGCGTCGTCATGCGGAAGCGCGTGACTTCCTGCATCTTCAATTCGATGTAGGCGTCGAGGTAGGCGTCGGTGAAGACACCGCCCTTGGTCAGGAACGCACGGTCCTTGTCCAGGTAGTCGAGCGCCTGGTCGAGGCTGTGGCAGACGGTCGGGATCTTCGCGTCTTCTTCCGGCGGCAGGTGGTACAGGTCCTTGGTGGCGGCTTCGCCCGGGTGGATCTTGTTTTCCACGCCGTCGAGGCCGGCCATCAGCAGCGCCGAGAACGCTAGGTACGGGTTCGCCAGCGGGTCCGGGAAGCGCGCTTCGATGCGGCGGCCCTTCGGGTTGGCAACGTACGGAATGCGGATCGAGGCCGAGCGGTTCTTGGCCGAGTAGGCCAGCTTCACCGGGGCTTCGAAGCCCGGGACCAGGCGCTTGTAGCTGTTGGTGCCGGGGTTCGTGATCGCGTTCAGCGCGCGGGCGTGCTTGATGATGCCGCCGATGTAGAACAGCGCGAATTCCGACAGGCCCGCATAGCCGTCACCGGCGAACAGGTTCTTGCCGTCCTTCCAGACCGACTGGTGCACGTGCATGCCCGAGCCGTTGTCGCCGACGATCGGCTTCGGCATGAAGGTCGCGGTCTTGCCGTAGGCGTGGGCCACGTTGTGGATCACGTACTTCTGCAGCTGCAGCCAGTCGGCGCGCTGCACCAGCGAGCTGAACTTGGTGCCGATTTCCATCTGGCCGGCGTTCGCCACTTCGTGGTGATGCACTTCGACCGGAATGCCCAGCGATTCGAGGATCAGGCACATCTCGGAGCGCAGGTCTTGCGCGCTGTCGACCGGGGGCACCGGGAAGTAGCCGCCCTTGACGGCCGGACGGTAGCCCGAGTTGCCGTGGTCGTATTCCTTGCCGGTGTTCCAGGCCGCTTCTTCGGATTCGATCTTCGAGAACGAACCGGACATGTCCACGTTCCAGCGGACGCTGTCGAAGATGAAGAACTCGGGTTCCGGGCCGAAGTAGGCGGTGTCGCCGATGCCGGACGACTTCAGGTAGGCCTCGGCACGCTTGGCCAGCGAACGCGGATCGCGCTCGTAGGGCTTGCCGTCGGTGGGCTCGATCACGTCGCACGTGAGGATCAGCGTCGGCTCTTCGAAGAACGGGTCGACGTTGGCGGTGTTCGGGTCCGGCATCAACAGCATGTCGGAGGCTTCGATGCCCTTCCAGCCGGCGATCGACGAACCGTCGAAGGCATGACCGGAGATGAACTTGTCTTCGTCGAACGCAGACAGGGGCACCGAAACGTGTTGCTCTTTGCCGCGGGTATCGGTGAAGCGGAAGTCAACGAACTTGACCTCGCTTTCCTTCACCATCTTCATCACGTCGGCGACGGTCTTTGCCATCAGGTTCTCCTAGCGAGAGGCTTGTGGGGTGAGTGGGTGGGTAGAGACGACAGATTCAGTGCCGGGAGGGGCCTGGAAATGCGCACAGGAATGTAGCAGAAAGCATGCCCGCGCCCGATGACAGCGCAGGCCCAGCCGGCATGCGCCCCACCGGGTGAGCGAGGTCCCCAAACCTGCGATGGATGCAGGTCGGTGACGCCACATTGGTGCATCGCCCGGCACCAGGCTGGACGCGGAATCTGGCGTTCACCGCACCAACTCGGGGCCGAGTTGCGCACCATGGCCACGCAGCCCGGCCAGCAGTTCGGCGAAGGCTTCGGCCACCGGCCCGGCCGCGCCCTTGACGCCGAGTTCGATGTGGCGTCCCCATTGCGGGTGGTCGACGCTCGGCAGGCTGAACACCTTGACGCCGTCGAAGCGGGCCTCGATGGCCTCCATCAGCGGCGTGAGGGTCGACTCCATCGCGCCGAACACGATCACCGACTGCTCGCGCGGGCGCTCGGCGCGGTGTTCGCCGGGGTAGCGCTCGTCGAGCACCCACTGCAGCATCGGCCAGGCCATCACCGGGAAGCCGGGCACGAAGTGCACATGGCCGACCGAGAAGCCGGCGATCTTGTTGTAGGGGTTCGGGATGACCTGCGCGCCCTCGGGGAACATGCCCATGTTGAGCCGGTGCAGGTTGTCGTCGCGCTCGGGCTCGTACGGCAGGCCCTGCTCGGCGGCGATGTCGCGCATGCGCTCGAGGATCAGGTCGCGCGCCTGTGGATGCAGCGCCAGCGGCACGCCGAGCGCATTCGCGGCGCACTGGCGGGTGTGGTCGTCGGGCGTCGCGCCGATGCCGCCGCACGAGAACACCACGTCGCCGCTGGCGAAGGCCTCGCGCAGGTGCGCGGTGATGCGCGCGGGGTCGTCGCCGACGTAGCGGGCCCACGAGAGCGCGATGCCGCGCTCGTTCAGCAGCGCGATCACCTTGGGCAGGTGCTTGTCCTCGCGTTTGCCGGAGAGGATCTCGTCGCCGATGATGATGACGCCGAAGTTCATGTGATGTCCTGTGAAGCGGGGGCCGGGGGCAGCGGTGTCGGATCGGCGGGCGGCGGCAGCACGACGGCGGCGGCCAGCTGCTGCTCGGCGCGCAGCTCGGCCAGCGCCGCCAGCGCGAAGTGCGCGAACCACAGCGACGAGAACGCGAACACCAGCGTGTAGATCCAGATCGCGACCGGCACCAGGATCGGCGCGAGCGCGAGGAACATCAGCCCCGAGGCCCACACCAGCGACGGCGCGGCGCCGAGGTAGCCGGTGGCGATGCCGAGCCCGAGGAAGCTGGTGCGGTGGCGGCGGATCAGCTCGCGGCGTTCGTCCTTGCTGGCGTGCTCAGAGAGCACGTCGTAGACCATCACGCGGTAGGTCAGCCAGCCCCAGATCAACGGCGGCACGACCAGCACCATCAGCGGCACGAACCACAGCGGGATCGACGCGATCAGCGCGACCACCGCGACCGCCGTCGAGCCGAGGCTGACGACGACGCTGCCGAGGAAGGTGCCGCCGCGGCGGCGCTCCAGCAGCGGGAAGCGGCGCTGGGCCACCAGGTTCAGCATGGCCGGCGTCATCAGCGTCGCGACCACCAGCAGCGACAGCAGCACCAGCACCGGGGTCGCGAGGAAGATCACGACCAGCGGGCCGAGCACCGACTTCAGGTTGCCGGCGCCGATGCTCTCGAGCCAGTTGAAAAGGGCATGCAGCAGGTCCCACGAATTGAGCAGGTCGCGCACGCCGTCGATCGCGGCTTCCCAGAAGAAGTAGCCGAGGCCGAAACTCAGGCCGACGAGCAGCGCGAGTGGCAGCAGCGACAGGACGACGACGCGCGGGTGCAGGCAGTAGGCGGCGGCGCGCCAGAAGGAATCGAACAGCGGTTTCACCATGGGCCGGCAGGATAACCGGTGCTCCCGGTCCCGTTCCCGACGGGTTCAGTTCTTTCGTCCGAACGCCCGCCTGAGCCCCAGCCACTGCTGGTGCCAGAACCCTTGCCCGTACTCGCGCCCACCCGCGTCGGGCAGCTGGTCGCGAATGCCCGTCGGGTCGTAGCGGACCTCGAAGTTGCCGGTGCGGAACAGCACGTCCCACACCGGGAACAGCACCGCGAAGTTGTGCCCGCCGAGCGTGCCCTGCCCCGCCGTCTCGTGCCCGAGGCCGATGCTGTGGTGCAGCCGGTGGAAGCGCGGGCTGACCAGCACGCGCTCGAACACCGTGCCGAACCAGACCCGCAGGTTCGCGTGCGACAGGCTCTCGAGCAGCTGCGTGCAGGCCACCACCGCGATGAACTGCCCCGGCGGGATCCCGATCAGCCGCGCGACGATCACGATCACGCTGTCGCGGATCAGGTCGTCGAGCAGGTGGTTGCGGTTGTCGCTCCACATCGTCATCTGCCGCTGGCTGTGGTGCAGCGAATGCAGCCCCCACCACCAGCGGAATTGATGCTGGCCGCGGTGGATCCAGTAGTCGACGAAGTCGAACACCAGCAGGTAGGCGACGAAACTGAACCACGCACTGTCGGTGACGCCCGGCCACCACGGCGCGAACCACTCGTCGAACTGCCAGGTCGGCAGGCCCGCCAGCCGCGCGGCACCGAAGGCCTCGTCGAACAAGGGATCGACCGCGAAGAACAAGCCGACCCGGAACAACCCCAGCCGGTGGATCAGCGTGTACAGCACGTCGGTGCGCACCGCGCGCCGATCCGTCACCGGCTCGACCGGACGCCAGCGCTCCAATGCACCGATCACCACCAGCAGCACGACGATCTGCAGCAGGCCGACCAAGAGCCAGCCGGTCGCGTCGAACGCATCCTCGACGACGTTGCCGAGCCCGAGGTGGAACGCGAGCGGCTGCACGATGCCCTCGAACAAGGCCTGCTGCACGCGGCCGAAGGCGTCGGTGAAGGCGAGCAGCAGCGAATCGAGCATGGCGACAAGTTTCGGCGGAAAGGATCAGCGCTGCGCAGCATCCCGGTAGGCCGGGTGGTCGCGCAGCGTCGCGAAGCAGAAGCCGCGCTGTTTCAGCCCCTGGATCAGCGGCTCGAGCACCGCCGGCGCCCACGGGTCCTGGCGCGACCAGATGCCGAGGTGGGCCAGCATCACGTCGCCCGGACGGATGTGATCCAGCGCGCGCTGCAAAAGTTGCGCGTTCGGGTAGCGGTCGCTCGGTAGCTCGTCGCCGAGGAAGCCGGCCTCGCTCCACGGCACGTGCGTCCAGCCGCAGGCCTTCGCCGCGGCCAGCAACGCCGGCGAGGTCTTGCCGCCGGGGGCACGGAACAGATGCGGCATCGCCTGCCCGGTCATCGCGCGGAAGCGGTCGGCGGGGCGTTGCAGCTCGGCGCAGTACTGGGCCGCGGTCCAGGTCAGCAGCTTGCCGGCGTCGGGGCCGGCGCTCGGCCGTACCTTGAAGCCGCCGCCCTTGATGCCGGTTTTCACATCGGCCACCCAGTACACGTGGTCGAAGGTGTGCGAGCCGAACACGTGGCCCTCGGCCGCGCGCGCCTTCCACCACGGCGCCCACTGGTCGTCGAGGCTCGTGCCGTCGGTCTTCGTCTTCTCGTTGGCGAGGAAGAAGGTCGCCTTGACCTGCTCGCGGTCCAGCACCTCGGCCACCAGCGGGGCTACGCCCATGTGGCCGGTGTCCAGCGTCAGGTAGACCGGCTTGTCGCAGCCGGCGGCATGGACCTGGCCAGCCAGCAATGCCGCAACGATGAAAACGCTAGCGGCGCGACGCATGGTCGAGCGTCCACACGCCGTGCGGCGAGCGGCCCACCGTCACCTGGCGGATCACCTGCTTCTTCTCGATGTCGATCAGCGTCAGCTTGCGGGCCCAGCGCGAGCTGACCAGCAGCGTCTTGCCGTCGGCCATCACGTCGATGCAGTCCGGGCCACCGGGCGCCGGGTAGGTGTCGACCACGCTCAGCGTGCGGAAGTCGATCATGCTGATGGTGTTGGCCACGCGGTTGCTGACGAACACATGCTGGCCGTCGCCGCGGCTGCGGAACGCATGGGCGCCGGCGCCGGTCGGGATGCGCTTGACGAGCTTGGGCTGCGCCTGGCTCACGTCGTAGACCTCGACGAACTCGTCGCCGGTCAGGCCGACCAGCAGCAGCTTGTCGTCGGGCGTCAGGTAGACATCGGCCGGCAGCTTGCCGACGGTGATCTTCCAGCGCGGCTTCTGCGTCGCGATGTCGATCGCCATCAGCTCGTCGCTGTCCTGCATCGACGAGTAGATGACGGTGCTCTTGCTGTCGATCGACAGGTGGCTGGGCGTGCGCGACGCGGCCACGCGGCCGGCGAGCTTCATCGGGTTGGCGGCGTCGGCCGGCTCCCAGCGGTAGATGTCGATGTGGTTCAGCCGGTTCGCCGCGGTGACGAACCACTTCATGTCGGGCGAGAAGCGCAGGTGGTACGGGTCGGGGATCTTGGTGATCGTGCGCTGCACCTCGGCGGTGACCGGGTCGACCAGCGTCAGCGAATCGCTCAGCGCGTTGGCGACGATCAGCGACTTCTCGTCGGGCGTCAGGTAGAGGTGGTGCGGTTCCTTGCCGGTGGGAATGCGGCGGATCTCGGTGAACGTGGTCGGGTCGATCACGCTGATCGACGCATCGAGCGAGTTCAGCACGAAGATCGGCGGCTTGGCGGCGGCGCCAGCGGCCTGCGCCCCGAGCGGGGCGGCCAGACAGAAGGCCGACAGAACGAGCGACGAGAGACGGGGCAACGCAGACAGCAGTTTCAAGACCGATACCAGCTAGGAAAACCGGCATTTTAGGCGGGCGCAGCGTGCGCCCACCTTCAAATTGGCCTGCGAGCGCATTTCTGTTCTGCGCTTCATCAAGCCAGGCGTCAGTCGTCGTCGCCGCCGAGGATTCCGCCCAGCAAGCCGCCGCCGGCGAAACCGCCCAACACCGAGCCCTCTTCACGCCGTCCGCCGTTCTGCGGCGCGGCCGCAAACACGCGCGAGGCCAGGCGCGAGAACGGCAGGCTCTGCAGCCACACCGTGCCGGGGCCGGTGACCTTCGCGAAGAACAGGCCTTCACCACCGAACAGCGCGGTCTTGATCTTGCCGACGTACTGGATCTCGAAGCTGACGTTGGGCGTCAGCGCGACGATGCAGCCGGTGTCGATCAGCAGCGTCTGGCCGGGCTGCAGCTCGCGCTTCAGCACGGTGCCGCCGGCATGCACGAAAGCGAGGCCGTCGCCCTCGAGCTTCTGCATCACGAAGCCTTCGCCGCCGAAGAAGCCGACCGACAGCTTCTGCTGGAAGAAGATGCCCAGCGACACGCCCTTGGCGGCGCACAGGAAGGCATCCTTCTGGCAGATCAGCGTGCCGCCGAGCGCGCGCAGGTCCATCGGCAGGATCTTGCCGGGGTACGGAGCCGCGAACGCGACCTTGCGCTTGCCCTGGCCCTGGTTGGTGTAGGCGGTGGTGAACAGCGACTCGCCGGTGATCAGCCGCTTGCCGGCGCCGAGCAGCTTGCCGAAGATGCCGCCCTGGCTGGCCGAGCCGTCGCCGAAGACGGTGTCCATGCCGATGCCGGCATCCATGTACATCATGCTGCCGGCCTCGCCGACCGCCGCCTCGCCCGGGTCGAGTTCGACCTCGACGAACTGCATCTCCGAGCCCTTGATCTCGTAGTCCACCACGTCCATTGCCACGTTCATGCTCCTGGTTGAGAACGGGCGGATTCTGACATCGTCGGAGACGGGTGGAATGCTGTCGAGAGACGAAACGTCTCTGCTCTACCAATCAGTTGGAGGCATGCGATGATTTTGCGCAACCAGAAGATGCCCAATGAACAAAAATAAATCGCATGTCAAAGTTGCGCCAATCGTGGCGACCGTGGCGATCGCCATGATGCTTTCATATTTCATTTTTCAACAATCGCACGAAAAGGAATCGCTGCCCGCAGCAGCCTTGCCTGCAAAAAGCACCCCGAGTGACAGAGCGTTGCCGGGCGCAACGCCGGTCGAGCGTTCCTTACCGCCTGCTTCCCAAGCAGAAGCAATACCCAAACCTCAAGACAGGCCTCCTGTATCTTTTGCCTCTGCAAATGACATCTGGGCTTACGCCAATTCGGCCCTCAAGAGCAATAACGAAAGTCAAGTCTATGAAGGGTATTGGGCGGCTCGCGAATGCACGGGGTTCGGTCGTGCCTGGCTGGACTATTCATCCTTTGCCAGCGGAGGCAAATCAAATATACAAGGAACATTGACTCAAGCTCGACAGATTGCAATCCAGGCTCTACAGCGGCGTTGCAATGGATTCATTCTCGCGGGGAATGCCGAGTCGAAGAAGTTGGTTAGTGCACTGGATTCGCGTGCCGTGGCGCTGGGTGGGAGCTTGGCCGACTCATCAAGAAGAGCCGACAAGAACTTCGATGATGACTCGATTCTGAGTACATTGATTTTCTCCCAAAGTCCGACGGCCATTGAAGAAGGATTACTGGCACTCTCAAAATACTGGGACAAGGCGTCCGCTGGCAGCGCGAATGGTGAACGAATCAAAATACTTGATGCAGCATCGTTGGCAGCCATATGCGATTTGGGCAAGGATTGCAGCAATGACAGCTACTACACTCAACTCCTTTGCGCAATGGGGGGTGAGTGCAGTAGCGACTTTTGGCAGAAGTGGTCAGATGGCCTTGATGCTTCGCAGGTGGCACAAGCCAGGATCTACAAGCAAAAGATCATTGAAGCAGTCCATGGCCGGAACCTTGCCGCGCTGAAAAATATTCAATGAATCCCTTCACGGTGGGTGAAATTTCACGTCATCAACCTCGACCGCAGCTTCGCCATGCGCAGCGCGCGCCGCAGGAAGAAGCCGGTCACGTCGAACCCGGTCCCGCCCTTCGAGAACTCCTGCTCCGGCCCGTCGCACAACCGCACGGATCGCCACGCGATGCCGTCGCGCGGCCGGTGGGCCGGCAGCAGGTTCGCGCCGAAGCCGACGTACTCGGCCACCAGCGCGCCGCGGCGCCGGTCGAACAGCTGCAGTTGCACCCGGGCGACCCAGTGGCTGCGGTCTTCCGGGGTCGAGGTGTCCTGCACCGTCAGCAGGTAGCCCGCGGTGCTCGCGCGCACCGGTCCTTCGATCAACTGCAGCAGGTCGGTCTGCGCCAGGCGCGCCATGAACTCCTCGGCATTCGACGGCAGCAGCAGCGTGCGGCCCGCGGACTCCCACCACATCCGGTGCGCCGTCACGGAGATCGCGCCGCGCGAGGTCGTCCGCCGGTCCTGCTCGACGAAGTCGAACTGCGACGATGCGAGCACCTCGCGGGCCGTCGGTGCATCGAACCACTCGACCGGCGGCAGGTCGTCGAGCGTCGGCCGGTGCAAGCGCTCGATGTCGAGCAGCACGCCCTCGTTGGCGCGCACGCGGTCCGCGTCGCTCGCGGTGGTCAGCCGGCGATCGCTGTCGCAGCGGCGCGCCAGGTAGGCCAGCGCGTTGCCCACCATCGCGTCGTTGGCGGCCTGCGAGCGGGCTTGCGCGGCCTGGTGCCGCACGGCTTCGAGGGCCAGCCAGCCGAGCCCGTGGGCCGCCGCCAGCACCATCAGCGCCAGCACGGTCGCGACGCGCCGGTGGCGCGTCGCACGCGGCGTTCGGCTCAGCACGCCGAGCACGAACGACRCCCCCACGAGCAAGGCGACCGCGCCCAGCGCCAGCAGCATGGGGGCGTTGATCCAGGCCACCAGGGCCTCGAAGCTGCCGGGGACCGCGTCGGGGACGGGAACTTGAAGGGGAACGGGAACAACATCGGAAACGAACGGGGTGTCGGTAGGGGACGGCATGAGCCCATCCTTTTCAAAAAAAGGGGTTCAGGGGAACAACAGGTCGGAGACCACGGATCGGGGAGATCACAGACGTCGGACCAGAAAGCCCCCGGGTGTCAAAGGCCGGCCGCGTCGAATACCTGAAAGTGTGTTCCGCCTCCCTATTCACCTATGCTGACGCATGCGGTGATTGCATAGTTTTGAGGGCGTCCCGATACAGTCGGGAGTGAAAACGCTGCTCCACCCCCTCGTCAACCCTTGCTTCGACACCCCATGGACCTCGAAAAAGATCTGAAAACGATTGCCCGGCAAGAGGATTGTTTTCAAATGAAACACTTCAATGAGGCCACCGCATGGGCTCTGGGCGTGCGGCTGAAGGAAATGGCCGAAGCGCGCGGTGTCGCGATCACGATCGAGGTGCGGCTGGCGAAGGAAACGGTGTTCTTTTGCGCGATGCAGGGCACCTCGCCGTCGAATGCCGACTGGGCGCGCCGCAAGCGCAACACGGTCGAGTTGCTGCACCACAGCTCGTACCGCGCGGGGCTCGACCACGCGCTCAACGGCGGCACGCTCGAGTCGAAGATGGGCCTGCCGCTGCGCGATTACGCCGACCACGGCGGCAGCTTCCCGATCGTCGTGGCGGGCAGTGGCTGCATCGGCGCGGTGACGGTCTCGGGCCTGCCGCAGCGCGAGGATCACGCGATGGCGGTCGAGGCGCTGGCCGAGCTGTGCGGGGTGTCGCTGGAGGGGCTGCGGCTCGATTGACGGCGCAGCCCGGGGCGGGCTCTCAGCGCTCCGATTCGAAGTGGAACAGCTGCACCAGCCGGCCTGACGCGGGGCTGTCGCCGAACAGCTCGGTGATCGCGTGGAAGAAATCGCTGCGGAACACGATCAGCCGGTTGAAGCGCATCGGCACCTCGAACAGGAACTCCCAGGTCGCATCCCGCTGCTGCTGCCATTCGGCGAACAGCAGCCGCCGGTTGATCGGCAGGTGGCGCTTCTGGAAGTCGAGGAACGACGCATGCCCCATGCCGGCCAGCGCCGCATCGTCCGGGCGGCGGTCTTGTCCGGTCGCACGGTGCCGGTAGAAGCGCGTGCCGCCGCGGCAGTCTTCCGGCCGGCTCAGGTACAGCACGCCGCCGAAGATGTGCGGCAGCGTCGGGTTGTCGACGTGCACGTCGGCGCGCGCCTCGTCGGCCGCGAGGCTCACCCGCAGCGCGCCGTTGTCCGGTGAATCCCACTTGATCGCGCGGCCCAGCAGGTCGGCGATGCGCTGCATCGTCGCGTCGACCGGCTGCGGCGGCGTCTGCACGCCGGGGAAGTTGCCATTCGGCGAGCGCTGCGCCTGCGTCGCACACAGGCGCAGCGCCTCGGCGCGGAAGGCCTGCGGATCGGGCAGGAAATCGTCGATGACGAGCAGGTCGCGCTCGATGCAGGCGCGCTCGAGCGCGGCAGCATCGACGCTGGCCGCCGCGTTCAGCAGCAGCGCGGGCGACGCCTGCGAGGCCGGTACGGACGACGAGGAGGCGCGCGCGAACCCCATGTTCAGCCGCTCGGCGATGCGCGGCGCAAGCGCCACGGCGCGCTGCGCATGCGGCAGCGCCTCGGGCATCGCCCAGCGCAGGTAGCGCAGCCGGGACAAGGCCTCGTGCCATTCCGCGTGATCGGGCTGCAGCGCCAACGCGGCGGCATAGCGGCGCTCGGCCTCGTCGAAGCGCTGCAGCTGCACGCACAAGCCGCCGAGCATCGCCAGCCCCTGCGCATCATCGGGCCGCAGCTCGCAGGCGAGCTGCATCTCGGCGAGCGCTTCGGGCGCCTGGCCGAGCTGCAGCAGCGCGGTCGCGAGGTTCATCCGGTAGTCGGCGGCATCGGGCCGGCGTGCGATCGCGCGCCGCACGAAGGCGACGCCGAGCGCCGGCTGGCGCAGGCTGAGGTAGGCCACACCGAGCAGGTGCAAGGCCTCCGGGTTCTCGGGCTGGTCGGACAGCGCGGCCTGGTACAGCGAGAAGGCCTCGCTCACCCTGCCTTGGGCATGCAGCGCGCGGCCCTGCGCCAGCGCAGCGTCGGCGTCGACCGGACGCGCGACGGCCGGCGCTGCCCTGACAGGCCGGTGGGAAGTCTTGTTCATGAAATCGGAATCGGATCGAAGCCGATGCGCGAGGCACCGAAGTCCGCCATCAGACACGCGCTTCCAAAACGTTCGCTGACGCAGGGTCTTTCACACGCCGACATCCCCCGACATGAAGCATGTCCAGCGGGCGTGGCTTGATCTATATTGCAACGCCCCTGGGCCTCGAAGAACCACAAGATGAACAAGCGCGAGATGCTGCATGCCGTGGCCGCGGGGCTGGGGACGATGCTGTGGCCGGCGCAGGCGGGTGCGGCCACCGAGGTCGACGCCGCGGTACTGCCGTTGGTTCAGCCGGTCGTTCAACACTACGCGGTGCTCGTCCACGCCTCCTACAGCGACAGCCTCGCCGCCGCGCTCGTGATGCAGCAGGCCATCACCGCCTTCCTCGCGCAGCCCTCGGCCGACACGCTGAAGGCGGCGCGCACCGCCTGGCTCGACGCCCGCGAGTGGTACGGCCAGACGGAGGCCTTCCGCTTCTACGCCGGGCCGGTCGACGACGGCAAGGGGCCGGAGCAGCGCATGAACACCTGGCCGGTCGACGAGTCGTACATCGACTACGTGCGCGACCGGCCCGACAGCGGCCTGATCAACAACCCGAAGGCCCCGCTGACAAAGGCGGCGCTGGCGGCGGCCAACATCCGCGGCGGGCTCGAGAACGTCTCCACCGGCTGGCATGCGATCGAATTCCTGCTGTGGGGCCAGGACCTCAGCGAGACCGGCCCCGGCGAGCGCCCGTTCGAGGACTACGTCGACGGCAAGGGCGCGCATGCCGACCGCCGCCGCCAGTACCTCGCGGCCGTCACCGGGCTGCTGATCGACGACCTGCGTTACCTGATCGCCGCGTGGGCGCCCGGCGCGAAGGCCAACTACCGCGCGAAGTTCGAGCGCGGCGGGCTCGAATCGGTGCGGCGCATCATCATCGGCATCGGCGCGCTGTCGCGGGCCGAGCTGGCCGGCGAGCGCATGGAGGTCGCGCTGAACACGCAGGACCAGGAGGACGAGCAGTCCTGCTTCTCCGACAACACGCACCGCGACATCGTCAACAACGCGCTCGGCATCGAGAACGTCTGGCTGGGCCGCTTCAGGCGGCGCGACGGCAGCCTGCTGCAAGGGCCGTCGCTGCGCGACCTGGTGGCGGCCAAGGACCCGGCGCAGGCCGAGCGCACCACGCGGCAGATCGCCACGTCGATCGCCGCGGCGCAGGCGATCCACCCGCCGTTCGACGTCGAGATCCGCGGCAGCCGCAGTGCGCCGGGGCCGATGCGCGTGCGCGCGACCATCGACAGCGTGCTCGCGCAGGCGCGCGAACTGGGCGCTGCCGCCAACGCGATCGGCATCACGCGGCTGAACATGGTGAAGCCGTGAAGCGGCTCACACAGGGGCTGCTCGCGACGCTGGTGGCCGCGAATGCCGTGCTGCTGCACGCCGCCCCCAACGACGACGCGCTGACGCCCGACGAGCAGACCGGCGGCGCGACCACCGTGGCCGCGACCGGCCGCAATGCGTTCTCGTTCGCCGCCGCGAACCTGAACGACGACGAGCGCACCCGCTTCGCGGTCGGCAACTCCTTCTTCCGGCGCAACTGGGTCGAGGCGCCGTCGTCGACCGCGGCACGCGACGGGCTCGGCCCTCACTTCATCGCGCGCTCCTGCGGCGGCTGCCATGTGCAGAGCGGTCGCGGCGCGCCGCCCGACTACACGAAGCCGCTCGATGCGCGCGGCGAGCCGCCGGTCGCGCTGCTGCTGCGCCTGTCGATCCCCGGCGAAGGCCCGCACGGCGGCCCGCGGCCCGACCCGATCTACGGCGACCAGCTGCGCACGCTGGCCGTGCCGGGCGTGCGCGTCGAAGGCCGCATCACGATGCAGGTGCGCACGCTGAGCGGCAGGTTCGCCGACGGCACGCGCTACACGCTGCGCCAGCCACGCTTCGGCGTGGCCGGCCTCGCGTACGGGCCGGCCTCGAAAGACCTGCAGTTCAGCCCGCGGCTCGCGCCGCAGCTGATCGGCATGGGGCTGCTGGAAGCCATCCCCGAACAGCAGATCCTCGACAACGCGGCGCGCCAGGCAGCAGCACCCGGCCCGGTCAAGGG
This sequence comes from Rhizobacter sp. P5_C2, assembly GCF_054049715.1. NCBI lineage: Bacteria > Pseudomonadati > Pseudomonadota > Betaproteobacteria > Burkholderiales > Sphaerotilaceae > Rhizobacter > Rhizobacter sp. P5_C2. Next base: position 19,350 of record NZ_JBFULV010000087.1, read on the forward strand.
CCGATCCAACCAGGTGTGGGACGCGTTCGAGCAGCGGATGATGCTCGGCCGCTTCGGCTGGAAAGCCAACGTCGCGACGCTGGCGCACCAGACCGCGGCGGCGTTCGTTGGCGACATCGGCATCACATCGGGCCGCTTCCCGGAAGAGTCCTGCACCTTCACGCAGGACGACTGCCGCGCCTCGCCGCGCGGCGCCAAGGGCGAGGCGCCGGAGATCGACGACCGCACGCTCGGTGACGTGGTGTTCTACCAGGCGAGCCTCGCGCCGCCGGCGCGTCGCCAGCCAGGCGATGCGCAGGTGCTGCGCGGCCGCGCGCTGTTCGAGCAGGCGCAGTGCGCGGCCTGCCACCGACCGAGCTACGTCACCGGCGACAGCCCGCTGCCGGACTTCGCGAGCCCGGCGCTGAAGGGCCAGACGATCTGGCCGTACACCGACCTGCTGCTGCACGACATGGGTGACGGCCTGGCCGACGGGCGGCCCGACTTCCTCGCCGATGGCCGGCAATGGCGCACGCCGCCGCTGTGGGGCGTGGGGCTGATCCGCGACGTCAACGACCATCAGCAACTGCTGCACGACGGCCGCGCGCGCGGCGTGCTCGAAGCGGTGCTGTGGCATGGCGGCGAAGCCGACGCGAGCCGCCGGCGGGTGCTGAAGATGACAGCGGCCGAACGCGCGGCGCTGGTGCGCTTCGTGGAATCGCTGTGAGCCGCGGCGGCTGGACGCGGCGACGCTGGCTGCAGGCGTGCGCCGCGGCGTCGGGCGGTGCGATCGGATCACCATGGGCCGCCACCGCATCGGCCTCGCTGGCCGCCGCCTGGCAAGGCCGTGACGGCGGCGCGAACGTCGGCGTCTTGCGCCTGCAGGGCCATCGGCTGCAGGTGCACCGCTCGATCGCCGTGCCGACGCGCGCGCACGGGCTGCTGCAGGAACTCGGCGGCACGCTGCTCGCCGTCGCGCGCCGCCCCGGCGACTGGCTGATGCGCTGGGACCGCGACGGCCGCGTGCTCGCGCTCGCGTGGATCGAACCGAACCGCGCCTACAACGGCCACGTGATCGCCGATGCGTCGGGCGACACGCTGTACACCAGCGAGACCGACCTCGACAGCGGTGCCGGCCTGATCGGCGTGCGCGATGCCCGCACGCTGGACAAGCGCGCCGAATGGCCGACGCACGGCCGCGACCCGCACATGCTGCTGTGGGACGAACACGCCGCGCCGTTCACGCGCCTCGTCGTCGCGAACGGCGGCATCGAGATCCGGCCCGAAACCGGCCGCATGAAGCTCGGTCTCGACCGCATGGATTCGTCGCTGGTGCGGCTCGACGCAACTCACGGCGAATTGCAGGGCCGCTGGCAGGTCGACGATGCGCGCCTGAGCCTGCGCCATCTCGCGTGGCAGGGGCACGGCGGCGACGCAATGCTCGGCATCGCGATGCAGTCCGAGCACGGCGAGGCCGCGTTGCGCAATGCCGCGCCGGTGCTGGCGCGCTTCGACGGCCGCGCGCTGCAACCCGCTGCATCGCCCGCACTGGCCGGCTACGGCGGCGACATCACCGCGGACGACGCAGGCTTCGTGATCGGCTGCCCGCGTGCGCAAGGCCTCGCACGCTGGCACACCGATGGCCAATGGCAAGGCCTCGCGCCGCTGCAAGAGGCCTGCGCTGTTGCACTTGATGCATCTCGTGCGTTGTGGGCGGGAGGGCGATCGAAGGCCCAACGATCGGCAACAAAGGTATCTGACGCAAAAAAAGACGATCGGTCGCAAGTTGGTCTTCCAATTGGTCTGCAACTGGACAACCATTGGTTGGTGCTTCGAGACGTTGCGGCGAAAGAGGGGTAACGCCCCGTAAACCTTCGTCCGCAATTGCGGCTCCTTCGCTATCGTTTGCGCACAACACGACAGGGGGATCCAACCCATGAACCGAGTGCTCTCATGGCCGTTGCTGCCGCTTCCCGCGCAGCATCTCGAGCAAGTCGCACGCAGCCGCCACGTGGCGGTGGTATCCGACAAGCAGGCCGTTCGCATCACCCTTTCCTTCGGCATCGTCGAGATGCTGATCGCGCCGAACCAGCAGCCGATGCTGCCGGGCACCGAGGTCTATGTGTGGTTCAAGGGCGGCGGCTTCCTGTGCGGCCCGAAGCGCGAGATCGACCTCGCCGAGCGCGAATCCCGCCATGCGCTGCGCCGCGTCAAGGCGGCGCGTGCCGCGCTGGCCACCAGCCGCGCCGAGCGCGCGGCACGGCTGGCGGCCGACATCGACATCCTGCTGCCCGAGCTCGATGCCGCGATCCCCGACAACGGCGACAGCGACCTCGCGCCCTTCGATTCGTCACCGCTGCCGCTGGACACCGCGCCCGGCCAGCTCGACGAGCACCGCGACATCGACCGCACCGCGGCGCCGGTCGGGGAGTCGAGGCGTCATTGAGTCCTGATCACTGAGCCTTCGGCAGCTTGTGGTTGTGCGTCTGCAGGTACAGCGCCGCATGGCCATACGCCGCCGGGAAGTGCCCCCACTGCTGCTGCAGCGCCGCGATCTCCGGCGCCACCGGCTGCTGTTCCAGCAGGTTGGTCGACGGCTTGTCCGACAGGATGTCGAACAGCGCCGGCGGTTGCCGGTCGACCAGCATGTGCGTGCCGACCAGCACGCCCAGCTGGCGCGGTCCGGTGAACTGGAACTCGAAGGCAACGCGGCTCGCGTCGAACTGCGGATCGAGCAGGTCGCGGCCGAGCGTGGTGTTGCGGTAGCCGATGCCGGCCAGCGACGCGAGCGTCGGCAGCACGTCGACCTGCTGCGCCCAGTGGTCGATGCGGCGCGGCGCCACATGGCCCGGCGAGTAGACGAGGAAGGGCGTGTGGCCCTGCGTGATCGCGAGGTCGTGCCATGACTTCGGCAGGTGCGGGCCGGTCACGCCGATGATGCCGTGGTCGCCGATGAACGCGAAGATCGTGTTCTTGAAGTAAGTCTCTTGGCGGGCCGCCGCCATGAAGCGGCCGATGCACCAGTCGAGGTAGGCGAAGGCGCGGTACTCATCCACCGAGATGAAGCCGTTGTCCTCCAGTTGCGCGTCGGTCGGCGTCGGCGGCTGGAACGCGGCCTTGTCTTCGTCGGGGACGGTGTACGGCCGGTGGTTGCCGCTGGTCTGGATCATCGCGAAGAACGGCTTCTGCTGGGCGCGGAACATCTCGTTCGCCTCCAGGAAGAGGTTCTTGTCGGAGACGCCCCACACGTCGACCACCGGCGATTTCAGGCGCGTCTGCTCGACGATGTCGATGTCGTCGATGCTGGCCGTCAGCACGCCGCGCACGTTGGCCCACGAGGTGCTGCCGCCGATGAAGTAGAACTTCTTGTAGCCGGCGAACTCGTTGATGATCGACTGCTGGTTGCTGGCCGCCGGGTTGCGCGACGCGGTCGATTCGACCGAGACATCGGGCATGCCGGTGACGGTGGTGAACACGCCGCGCGCGGTGTGGCCGTGCGCGCTCATCATGCGGGTGAACAGCAGGCCGTCCTTCGCGAGCGCGTCGTAGTTCGGCGTCGCGCCGAGCGGGCTGCCGATCGCGCCGACCTTGTGCGCCGCAAAGCTCTCCAGCAGCACCAGCACGACATTCATCGGCGGCTGGCCGGCCCGTTCGGGCTTGGGCGGCACCGTGCGCAGCAACGAGATCGGCTCGCCCGGCTTCAGCGGCGGCAGGCCGACGAAGGCGCGGATCGCATCGGCGTCGGGCCGCATCTCGGCGTCGCCCAGGCTTTGCGCGCGGAAGGTCCAGGTGTCGTACAGGTTGTGCAGCGGGTTCAGCGACAGCTGTTGCGCGAACGCGTTCTGCAGTTCGATCGAATCGCTCCAGCGCAGCGGGTACTGCGAGAACTTGCCGTGGATGCCGAACACCGCGAGCAGCACGACAACGGTCTCGGCGACGCCGACCTGCCAGCGCTTGCGGGGTGCCTTCAACTTGACCATGACTTCGGTGGCGACGATGCGCCGCCACAGCCAGCCGAAGATGAAGTGGCACAGCACCAGCCACGCGACCACGGCCAGCGTGATGCGACCGACCGGGTAGGTCTGCGTGACCATGCCGGTCGCCTCGCCGATGTCGCGCGCCAGCGAGATGACGACGGCCGTCAGCCGCTGCGCGAGGTAGGCGAAGTGGCCGGCGTCGAGCACCACGCCGAGCGCCCACACGAAGGCGGCGAGCATCCAGTACGTCCACCAGAAGGCGCGTGCGCGCGGCGGGCGCAGCCAGCGGCCGACCCACGGCAGCGTGGCCAGCAGCCAGGCGAGCAGCACGGTGTCGAGCGCGACGCGCAGGTCGAAGCGCGCGCCCAGCCACAGCGCGGCGCCCCAGTCGCCGGCCGACATCGCCGCATCGGGCGGCGCGAACCAGAGGCCGAAGACGGCGCGGCAGACGGTGCCGACGACGAGGAGCACGGCGGCCATCGCGAGGGCGAGGCGAAGATGCGGGCGCAGCAGGGACATGGTCGATCCGGTCTCAGGAGGTCGGCGCCACGGCCGCGCGGCGACGCCACCGCGCGGACACGACAGCGAAAGCGAACATCACACAGCGCGCCAGCGCCCACAGCCACAGCAGCGGGTCCAGCAGCGCGTCGAACAGGTTGCCGGTCGGCAGGTGCGTCACGGCATGGAAGGTCAAGGCCAGCAGCACGGCCCAGCCGGCCGCGACCTGGCGGCCGCGCACGATCACCGCGAGCGCGAGCACCGACAGCACGACGGCCGCGACCGGCGCCTGCGTCGCGTCGAACCCCCACGGGTACAGGCCGAGCGACAGCGCGCCGACGGCATCGGCGTAGAGCACCAGGCCGCCAGCCACCAGCGCCGCAGAGAGCGCGACGGGCAGCGTCTGCTGCCCGGGGCGATCGGCGAAGCGCTTCCAGACCGAGACGGCGCACAGCGCGGCGAACAGCGCGCTCGGTTGCTGGAATGCGAGGCCGAGCCACCAGGCCGGGGATGCGGGGCCGGGCAGCCACATCGCGGTGAAGGCGATCAGCGTGACGCCGGCGCGCCGCTTCAGTCCGCGCAGGGGCAAGGTCGAGAGCAGGATGGCCGCGGCAACAGCGCCCCATGCAAGCCGCGCCCACACCATTTGCTGGGCGAGTTCCGGCAGCGTCATGGCGCGCCCTCCCCGTCCTCGATGTCATAGACCTGGTGCCCGATCGCCTGCCGCTGCGCGGTGTAAGTGACGTGCAGCTGCCGGCCCAGCTGCTGCACGCTCGGGTACGAGAACTCGTCGCCGGCCTGGCCGCGCTGCACGTCGAGCGCCGGCGCCCAGGCCAGCGCATCCACCGAGGTCGACAGCCGCAGCCACTGGCGCGGCGAGCCGCCGGGCAGCGTGTCGTTGTGCAACATCACGTAGCCGCCGTTCGCCAGCCGCAGCGCGGCGACCGAGTCGTCGCGGTTCGGGATGGGCAGCGGCGGTGCGTCTTCCCAGTGCCGGCCGGCATCATGGCTCACCGCCTGCTGCACGCGGTGCGACGGGCCGATGTCGCGCATCACCGCGCGCAGCTCGGTGCCCGACACCGGCAGCAGCGCCGGCTGCAGCGCGGTCGTCGAGCGGCCGATGCGGCTCAGCCAGCGCGGCGCGCCGTCGGCATCGAACGCGATGACCATCGGGTACTTGTTGCGCAGCTCGAAATACGCCGGCAGCAGCCAGCCGCCGTCGTCGAGCCCGACCGGGTTGGTGCGCACCAGCACGCTGGTGTCGGCCAGCGGCGAAAGCGGCAGCACGCGGCGCACCGAGAAGCTGTGCGCGGCGTCGGTCGATTCGAGCTGCACCACGCGCGCCGCGGCCCAGCCGCCGAGCCCGGTCGCGACCATGAAAACGTGCACACGGCCATCGGGCGCGACCCAGGCCGACGGGTTGCCGATGCGGCGCACGCCGAAGCCGAGTTCGCGGCCCAGCCAGGCGCGGTCGGCCACCTTCTGCGCGGCGCTCCAGCGGCCATCGGCCCAGCGCGCGAGGTAGAGGCTGACGTCGGGTGCGCTCTCGCGCGAACCGGCCCACCAGAACGCGAGCAGCTCGCCATTCGGCAGCACAGTGAGCGCGCTCGCATGGGCGGCCGGCACGCCGTCGGGCATCGGGATGCGCTGCGACGAGCGCGGGTTCAGGCGCGGCATCTTCACCGGCGTGCTCAGCGGCTTCACCGCGAGCCGCGGCTCGCGCGCCGTCGCAGCGGTTGCCGCGGCACGCCGCCACTCGGCGGCTGCGCCCAACATCACACAGGCCAGTGCCAGCACCAACATCCTCGACGACCGTTGCGCCCGACTCATTCCGCGCCTGTGACCTTGCTGAAAGGCGCAGATTGTGACAGCCGGGGGGGCCACCCCCACGCGCCGAGCGCGATCCCGCTCGAACATGCAGAATGCCGGCACGCGAAGGAGGCAGCATGTTCCCTCAGTCCCCCGCCAGCCGGCACGCCGCCGATGTGGCCTCGCCGCAGCACCTGCAGGCGATCGCGCAATCGCACGAGCGCTGCGCCGCCCTCGGGCTCGACGAGGCCGCGGTGCCCGAGCTGAACCGGGCCTCGGCCGCGCGGCTGAATGAAGCGCGCGAACGCCACCGCCGGCTGCACGAACAGGCGACGCCGGTGATGGAGCTGCTGTTCGACCAGATCGCCTCGTCGCACAGCATGGTCGCGCTGACCGACCCGAACGGCGGCATCCTGCACAGCCTGGGCGACGACTCCTTCCTCGAACGCGCGCAGCAGGTGGCGCTGTCGCCCGGTGTCAACTGGTCGGAGCCGGGCAAGGGCACGAACGCGGTCGGCACCGCCCTCTTCACCGAAGCACCGACGCTGGTGCACGGTGACGAGCACTTCCTGCGCGCGCACCGTTTCCTGACCTGCTCGGCCGCGCCGATCTTCGACCACGCCGGCCGCGTGATGGGCGTGCTCGACGTCAGCGGCGACCAGCGCTCGTACCACCCGCACACGCTGGCGCTGGTCGACCTGTCGGCGCGGATGATCGAGAACCAGTGCTTCGTCGACCGCTTCCGCAGCGGGCTGCGGCTGCACTTCCATGCCGAGCCGGCCTGCATCGGCACGGTGCGCGAAGGGCTGCTGGCGGTCGACACCGATGGCGCGATCCTCGGCGCCAACCGCAGCGCGCTCGCGCAACTCGGCCTCAGCATCGGCGCGCTGCGCATGCTCGGGCTGGAGGGGCTGCTGGGGCTGGGCATCGGCGCGTTCGCCGAGCACGGCCGGCGCCATGGCGACACGCCGCTCACGCTGCACCCCGTGCTCGGCCCGGCGGCCGGCGCGCCGCTGCACGTGCGGGCGGTGTTCCAGTGGCCGGCCTTCTGGTCGGCGGCGGGCCTGGTCTCGCGGGCGACGCTGGCACAGGTGGATTTGCCGGCCGGCCTGGGGCGGACGCCGGAGCCCGAGCC
>NZ_JBFULV010000088.1:0-26134 GCF_054049715.1 Rhizobacter sp. P5_C2
CAGGGCCAGAACCCGTCGTCCAACAACGGCCCGGTCGGCAGCGGCCAGCCGTGGACCAAGGTGAATGACTGCGGCGCGCCGGCACCAGCTCCCGCGCCGGCCCCTGCGCCCTCGCCCGCCCCGGCGCCTGCACCGGCCCCCGCTCCTGCGCCGGCACCTTCCCCTGCGCCCGCCCCGGCCGCACGCGCCTACATCGGCTACTCCGGCACCTGGAACACCAGCATCTACGACCTGGCACCGGCCAACATCCCGAACTACTTCACCCACGTGAACCTGGCGTTCGCGAAGCCGAACACGCCGTACGTGAAGGGCAGCTATGCGTTCGACCAGTCGATCGCCGGCTTCGAGTTCGCCGAAGGGGCGTCCGGCAACAACGGCCAGCGCTTCTTCAGCGCCCAGCAGGCGCAGGACCTGCGCAACAACATCGCGGCATTGAAGGCGCGCGGCACGCAGGTCTGGCTGTCGTTCGGCGGCTGGGCCTACAGCCAGGGCAGCGAGTGGGCCAACTACAACGCGAAGGGCGTGGTCGACCTCGCGCTCGACCTGGGCGCCTCGGGCGTCGACCTCGACTGGGAAGTCAACGGCGCCTCGTGCAACAAGCTCGACGCCGCCAACTTCAGCTGCAACACCGATGCGCAGATCGTCGGCATCATCGACGCGACCTACGCCGAGATCCAGTCGCGCGGCGCGAAGCTCGGCATCTCGGTGGCCGGCTGGTCGACGGGCGCGTACTACGTGAAGGGCTCGCCGTTCGAAGAAGGCAAGGTGCAGTGGGGCTCGCCGTTCGGCGGCGTGATGTACACCGCCGTCAAGACGCGTGGCAGCAAGCTCAGCCACATCAATCTGATGTCGTACGACGGCGGCGACTACTACGACCCGCGCGAGGGCTACGAGTCGTACCGCGCGATCTACAACGGCCCGATCCACATGGGCATGGAGATCGCGCCGGAAGGCGCAGGCGGCGCGGTGCTGAAGATCCCGGCCAACGGCGTGCAGTACGACGCCGAGATGCTGAACGGCAGCAACAACATGGCGACGGCCTACTACAACGTCGAGACGCTGGTGAACTACGTGAAGCACAAGGGCCGCTCGAACGACGGCTTCATGCTCTGGCAGATCTGGAAGCAGCGCGTGCACATGCCGGCACCGGCCGGCGCGGCCACCGAGAACTCGGCCGGGCAGTACGTGTGCCGCAACCTGCCGCTGCAAGGGGACTGCAACCAGGCGATCCCGAGCCTGCCGAAGCAGTGACGCGGGGACAGGGTCAGGCCGGGCTGGATCGCAGCCCGTAGGCCTTGTCGCCGACGAAGAGGTACTCGACGCGCATCACCGCGTCGCCCTGCTCGCCGCTGCTGGCGTAGCCGATGGCCGAGACCTGCGCACCGGCGCGGATCTCGGCCAACTTCCAGGCGTCGAGCCGCGTCAGCGGTGCCAGCTCCAGCTCCCAGCGCCGGTCGCTGCGCCGCGGCAGCGTGGCCTTGGCCAGCAGGCCGGGGCCATCGACGGCGGCGGTCTGCGCCGGCAGCGGGCGCTTCGCCAGGCCCGCGGGCAGCTTGAGGCCGGCCGGCAACTCGATCATCAGCTCGGCGTGCGGGTTCTGCCACTTGCTGCTGACCACGGTCCCTTCGAGGTACAGCGGGCGTTCCTGGTCGAAGCCGCTCCACCCGTGGTGGGCCGATGCGGGGCGCACGGCCCACGGCGTGATGGCGGCGAGAACGGCGAACTGGCGGCGGCTCAACAGCATGGCGTGACTCCTGTGGCTGATGGTGGCGCTGACGGTGGCGTTCGATCCCTCAATAGGCGATCCAGCGACCGCAGACCACCACCGCGATCCAGAGGCCAGTGGACACCAGCATCTGTAGCCGCGCCGCCGTGTCGAGTTTGCGCAGCGATCCGCGGCGGTGGAACCAGGCGGCGTTGACCCCGGCGAGCGCCAGCAGGCCCATCTTGGTCACGAAGGCGCGGTTGGCGAGCAGCTCGCCGGGCTGCGTCGCGAACATCAGCAGGCCGCTGGTGGCCGCGAGCGAGAAACCGATCAGCGCCAGCGTGAGCGACAGCCTCGCCAGCGCCGGCACGGGCAACGCAGCCGCGTGACCGAACACGCGCACTTCCAGCGCGACCAGGTTGCCGAGCAGCAGCGCGATGCCGATGATGTGCGTCGCTTCGAGCGCGGGGTAGGCCCAGGGGCTTGTGGTCAGCGAGGCGAGCACCATGGCGCCGAACTTTAAGCGCTGCGACGAGGCGTCGATAGAATCGCCCCACGCCCCCTGCGTTCCGCATCGGGCACGCCCGGCACATCCCACCCCACGGTGCGGCCTATAAGTCAGCGAATCCCCTCCTCTTTCGCACCGTCGAATCGTCGTCCGCGTTGAACTGCCGAGCCAGTTCCGGGTCGCGATCGCCCTCCTGACTTCGTTGCCCTGAGCTTCTGCGCGTTGCCGCTGCGACCGCCGTGGGGCTTCCTGGCGACCCCTTCCGATCGATCACCTCATGACTTCCTCTTCTTCATCTTCTTGCCTGCATGACGTCGTCATTGCCGGCGCCGGCCCGGTCGGCCTCTTCCTCGCCTGCGAACTCGCGCTCGCGAAGCTCGACGTGCAGGTCCTCGAACGCGCTGAAAGCCCCGAAGCGCCGCTGAAGGCGCCACCGCTCGGCACCCGCGGCTTGTCGATCGCCACCGCCGAGGCGCTCCATCGCCGCGGGCTGCTGGACGAGCTCAGCATGGCCACCGGCGCTCCGCGCCAACCGCGGGCCGGCCACTTCGCCAGCATCGCGATCGACGCCGCCAGGATCGACCGGTCCGGCTGGAAATACTGCCTGCCGAACCCGGCATCGAACCCCTTCGCGGCCGACATGGGGTCGGTGGAGTCGGTGCTGGCGGCCCGGGCCGCCGCGCTCGGGGTCGACATCCGACGCGGGCATGCGGTCACCGGCATCGACGACCACGGCGACGAGGTGAGCGTCCACGCCAACGGGCGCTCGTTCCGCGCGAAGTGGCTGGTCGGCTGCGACGGCGGCCGCAGCGCGGTGCGCAAGCTGGCCGACTTCGAGTTCCCCGGCACCGAGCCGGAGTTCACCGCGTACTCGGCGCTGGTGGACATCGCCGATCCCGAGAAGCTGCGACCGGGCCGCAACGCGACACCCGCGGGCTTCTACATGAACGAGCCCGGTCGCATCGCGATCGCCGATTTCGACGGCGGCGCCTTCGACCGTTCGGAAGCGATCACGTCCGACCACCTGCAGGCGGTGCTTCGGCGGGTGTCGGGCACGGACGTGACGCTGTCGTCGGTCCACCTCGCCACCAGCTTCACCGACCGCGCGCGGCTGGTGACGACCTACCGCAAGGGCCGCGTGCTTCTCGCCGGAGACGCCGCGCACATCCATTCCGCGCTCGGAGGCCAGGGCCTGAACGCCGGCCTGGGCGACGCGATGAACCTCGGCTGGAAGCTGGCCGCCACCGTGCGGGGCAGCGCGCCCGCTGGCCTGCTCGACACCTACCACGCCGAGCGGCACCCGGTCGGCGAGTGGCTGCTGGACTGGACACGGGCGCAGGCCGCCGTCATGCGGCCCGACGCGCACGGGCGGGCGCTGGAGGGCATCGTCCGCGGGCTTGCCGATACGCCGGGCGGGGCCACCTGGTTCGCCGAACAGCTGTGGGGCGTGTCGTTGCACTACGACCTGGGCGGCGGTCACCCGCTGGTCGGCCGCAGCGCCCCGGATGTCGAGTTCCTCGATGGCAGCAGGCTCGCGTTCCACCTCCGGGCCGGCGCCGGCGTGCTGGTCGATTTCGACGGCTCGCAACCCTTGCGGCAAGCCATCGCCGGTTGGGGCGATCGAATCAGCTATGCGGCCGGCGCGACGAACGAGCTCGGGCTCTCGGCCCTGCTGGTGCGTCCGGACGGCTTCGTCGCATGGGCATCCGACACGGCAGCGGCCCCTGGCGATGTCGAGCCTGCCGCGACGAGATGGTTCGGTTTGCAGTGAAAGTCAGTACAGTGGCCCGGCGTCCCTCAACACAGACTGGAAACGCCCCATGCCCACCATCCTCATCGTCGACGATTCGGCTTCCATGCGTCAGATGGTGTCGTTCACGCTGAAGAGCGCGGGTTACACCGTCGTGGACGCGGTCGACGGCCAGGACGCCTACGAGAAGACGTCGAGCAACGATTTCGACCTGGTGCTGACCGATCAGAACATGCCCCGCCTGGACGGCATCGGCCTGACACGAAAACTTCGGGACAACCCGAAGTTCAAGACGACGCCGATCCTGATCCTGACCACCGAGTCCAGCGACAGCATGAAGCAGGCCGGCCGCGCCGCCGGGGCCTCCGGCTGGTTGGTCAAGCCCTTCGATCCCGCCAAGCTGATCGAAGTGATCAAGAAGGTCCTGGGCTAGCGCTCGCGGCCGCGCAGGCGGCTTCGTCGACTTGTGCACGCAAGTCGCGACGCCGGCAGAGACCGCTTCAAGCCGGGTGCATTCACGTCGATAACCCCCCCAGCATCCACGAGAGATGCACGTGAATCGCCCAGATGGAGACCTCACCATGTCATCAGTTGCCGACAGTACTCAGCAAGGCGCCCTGCCGGAAGCGCCAGCTTTGAGCAGCGGCACGCCCCTGTCCCACCGCACGTACCGCGACCTGCTCGAACAGGCGCAGGTGGGAGTCTTCGTCATCCAGCAAGGCTGCTTCAAGTACGTCAACCCGAAGGTGGTCGAGCTGCTCGGCTACTCCGAGGCACAGCTGCTGGCCGGCATGACCGCCACGGCCGTCGTGCACCCGCAGGACATCTCGCGGGTGGCCGAACACATCCGCCAACGCATGGCCGGCGTCGCCGGCGTGGCCTACGACATCCGGTGCGTGCGGGCCGATGGAAGCATCTTCGTCGGCCGGGTGTTCGGCCGGGCGATCGTCTTCGAGGGAGCGCCGGCCGACCTGGTCACGCTGAGCGACGTGAGCGAGATCCAGCGGGCGCGGGAACTGGCCGAGTGGCGTGCCCGCATGCTGGCGCAGACCGAACTGCTATGCCGCAGCGGCTCGGTCGAGATCGACCTCACGGCCCGGCGCGCCACCCTGTCGTCGGGCGCCTACGCGCTGCTGGGCGAGACCCACGAACCGGGGACCTTGTCGATCCTGGCGGCACTGCGCTGGATCCCGCGCGACGAACGCCGCTTCCTGCTGTCGATCTGGCGCGGCGCCGCGCGTGGCGACCCGTTCGAATTCCAGCACCGCATCCTGCGCGCCGACGGCAGCCGCCTGGTGGTGCTGCACCGCGGCGTGGTCGATGTCGGTGCCGACGGCGTGTCGCTGCGCGGTGTCGTCATCCTGCAGGACATCACGGCCCAGCGCGAGGCCGAAGGGCGCATCCAGGAGCTTGCCAACTACGACGAGCTGACCGGTCTGCCGAACCGCGTGCTGCTGCTGGACCGCCTGGATGCCGCGACCCATGCCGCGCAATGGGACGAAGGCCGCTTCGCACTGCTGTCGCTCAGCATCGCCCAGGTCGATCAGGTGGAAGAGACGATGGGGTTCGGCGCCGGCGACACCCTCGCGATGGCCATCGCGGCGCGGCTGTCCGGGCTGTGCCGATCGGAAGAGACCCTGGCCCACCTGGGCGGCGGCGAGTTCGCCGTGCTGCTCGACCCGGCGCTGGGCGACGGCGAAGACGCGGTCTCGCAACGGGCTCGCACCATCCTCGAAGGCCTGCGCCTGCCCGAGAACGTCGGGCAGACCGAGGTCTACCTCAGCTGCTCGATCGGCATCGCGACCTACCCGGCCGATGCCGATGGTGCACAACGCCTGCTGGAATGCGCCCAGACCGCGCGCCTGCACACCGACAACGGCGCCAGCCGCATCGCCTTCTTCACGCCGCAGGCGAACGTGCATGCGGTGCGCCGCATGACGCTGGAGTCGGCGTTGCGCCGCGCGATCGGCCGCCAGGAGCTGACGCTGCACTACCAGCCCCAGGTCGACCTCACCGATGGCCGGCTGATCGGCGTCGAAGCCCTGGTGCGCTGGCATTGCAGCGAGCTCGGCGACGTTCCGCCGGCCGAGTTCATCCCGGTGGCGGAGCAGACCGGGCTCATCATCCCGATCGGCGAATGGGTGATGCGCAGCGCCTGCACGCAGGCCGCCTCGTGGGCCCGCGCGGGCCTGCCGAGCGTGCGCGTGCACGTGAACCTGTCGCCGCTGCAGCTGCAGCAGCCCGACATCGCGCGCCGCCTGCACGCGATCCTGCTGGAGACGGGCGCCAACCCGGCGCACCTGGGCGTCGAAGTGACCGAGAGCATGCTGACCGTGGACGTCGAGCATGCGGCGCGCACGCTGCGCGAGCTGAAGGCCATCGGCGTCGAGATCTCGCTCGACGACTTCGGGACCGGCTACTCCAACCTGGGCGTGCTGCGCACACTGCCGATCGATGTCGTGAAGATCGACCGTTCGTTCGTGCACGACGTGACCGCTGCGCCCGAAGACGTCTCGATCACGCGCGCGGTGCTGACCATGGCGCACAGCCTGCAGATGAAGGTGCTGGCCGAAGGCGTCGAGACCGAGGGCCAGCTGAACCTGCTGATCGCCAACGGCTGCGACATGATCCAGGGCTACTACTTCAGCAAGCCGGTTCCCGCCGACGAACTGGAGCAGATGCTGCGCGAGAACCGCCGCCTGCCCGACCGCTTCCTGACGCGCGGCCAGCGCAAGCGCACCCTGCTGCTGGTGGACGATGAAGAGAACATCGTGTCCTCGCTGCGCCGCCTGTTCCGGCGCGACGGCTACAACATCGTCACCGCCCACAGCGGCGCGGAAGGCCTGCAGCGCCTGGCCGAGGTGAACGTCGACGTGATCGTGTCGGATCAACGCATGCCGGGCATGACCGGTGTCGAGTTCCTGCGCCGCGCGAAGGAGCTCTATCCCGACACGGTGCGCATGGTGCTGTCCGGCTACACCGAACTGCAATCGATCACCGATGCCGTCAACGAAGGCGCCATCTACAAGTTCCTGACCAAGCCGTGGGACGACGAACGCCTGCGGGTCCACGTGGCCGAGGCCTTCCGCCAGAAGGACATGGCCGACGAGAACCGGCGGCTCGCCCGCGAGGTGCACAGCGCCAATCACGAACTGGCGCTCGTCAACGAGCGCCTCGAGGGCTTGCTGACGCGCCAGCGGGAGCAGACGAGCCTCGAAGAATGCCGCGCCGCCAACGCACGCAGCGTGCTCGAGAACGTGCCGACCCCGATCGTCGGCGTCGATGCCGACGGGATGATCGCCTTCGTCAACCGCGACGCGCAGATGCTGCTGTCCGATGCCGGCGCGCTCATCGGCTGCGACGCCGACGAGGTGCTGCCGGCCGGGCTGTGCCAGGTGCTGTCGCTGGACGCCGGCGTGCATCGGCGCGTCGAGCTGCGCGGCCGCTGGCATCGCGCGGTGTGCCGCGCGATGGACGACGCGACCTCCAGCGGCAAGCTGCTCGTCATCACACCCGAATTCGAGACGGAGGTTTCCTGACATGTCCGAGCCCACCCGCTCCGCCGGCCCCGCCGCCGAACCACCGGCCGCTTCGCCCACAGCGCGTGCCACCGGCGCCGCCGAGGTGCGCGAGCGCCTGAACTACCTGTTTCGCGCCTCGCTGCAGGACGGCCGCCTGCACCCGCTCTACCACCTGATTCAACAGTACCGCCTCGGGGAACAACCGTGACGCAGCCCACCCTCCACCCCGACGCGATGCATGCCAAGGTGCGCACCTTGCCCGCGCTTCCGCAGGCCGTCAYCGAACTGCGTTCCGCGCTGAAGCGCGAAGACGTCGCCGTCGACGAACTCGCCGCGACCATCTCCCACGACCAGGCGTTGACGGCCAAGACGCTGCGCCTGGCCAACTCGTCGTTCTATGGCGTCGCCGGCCGCGTGTCGTCGATCCGGGGGGCGATCAACATCCTCGGGCTGCGCACCGTGGCCACGGTGGCGACGACGGCGGTGGTGATCTCGAGCTTCGATCGCACGGCCTGCGCCGGCTTCGACTTCGACGGCTTCTGGCGCCACGCGCTGGCCACCGCGTTCTGCGCGCAGGAGCTGGCAGCGGCCACCCACATGGACGGCGAGGCGGCGTTCTCTGCCGGCCTGCTGCACGACATCGGCCGCCTGGCCCTGGCCACCTACTTTCCGCTCGAGCTGGGCCAGACGCTCGCGTGGGCCGCCGAGCACGACGTCCACGCGATCGAGGCCGAGCGGCTGATGCTCAACACCGACCATGCGGCGGTGGGCGGCCTGATCGCCGAGCACTGGAACTTCGCGCCCGCCATCGCCGAGGCGATCCGCTGCCACCACGAGCTGCCCGCCCACAAGTCGGCGACCCTGGCCGACCTGGCCCACGTGGCCGACAACATGACCCACGCACTGGACCTGTCGGGACTCGACGAGGACATGGTGCCGCCGCTGTCGCTCGCTGCCTGGGAGCGCGTGGCGCTGTCGCCGCAGCAGGTGCAGAAGATCTTTGAACGAACCGAGCGGCAGGCGCAGAGCGTGCGCGACTCGCTGACCGTCTAGGAGACCCCATGGACCTGTCCACCCCCTCTGGCGCGCCGGCCGGCGACACCGCGGCCGCCCAGCTCACCCCCGTGCAGATCGAAGCCCTGCTGCGCGCGAACGAAGAACTGACCGAACTCAACCGCAAGCTCTCGGAGGCCCAGGACAAGCTGGTGCAATCGGAGAAGCTCGCCTCCATCGGCCAGCTGGCGGCGGGCGTCGCGCACGAGATCAACAACCCGATCGGCTTCATCTTCTCGAACTTCGGCACGCTGGAGAAGTACCTGGCGCAGCTGTTCGGCATGCTCGCCGCCTACGAAGCCGCAGAGCCCGCGCTCGCCGGCACCCCGGCCGCGGCGCAGCTGCTGCGGCTGCGCGAGGAGATCGAGCTCGACTACCTGAAGGACGACATCCCGGCGCTGATGACCGAGTCGAAGGACGGGATCCAGCGCGTGCGCAAGATCGTGCAGGACCTGAAGGACTTCTCGCGCGTGGATGCGCGGCAGGAATGGGAGTGGGTCAGCCTGCACACCGGGATCGACTCGACGTTGAACATCGTCAACAACGAGATCAAGTACAAGGCCGACGTCGTCAAGCGCTACGGCGAGCTGCCCGATGTCGAATGCCTGCCGTCGGAGCTGAACCAGGTGTTCATGAACCTGCTCGTCAACGCGGCCCATGCGATCAGCGCCGAGCGCGGGACGATCACGATCAGCACCGGCACCGCGGGCGACATGGCCTGGGTCGAGATCGCGGACAACGGTTGCGGCATCGCGTCCGAGAACCTGAAACGCATCTTCGATCCGTTCTTCACGACCAAGCCGGTCGGCAAGGGCACCGGCCTCGGCCTGTCGCTGTCGTACGGCATCGTCAAGAAGCACGGCGGTCGGATCGAGGTGAACAGCGAGCCGGGCCGCGGCACGGCGTTTCGGGTCAGCGTTCCGGTGAAACGCATCGACACCGCGGCGGCCTGAGGCGAGCCCCATGCAGGAAGCCGTCTTGTCCGGACCCGAGTCCGCCACGTCGACGCCGCCGGTGTCCGGGCTGCCCGTCGCGCCGTGGACGATCCTGTGCGTCGACGACGAGCCGAACATCCTGTCGTCGCTGCGCCGGGCGCTGCGCAATCCCCGCTACCGCGTGCTGACCGCGCCCGGCGGCGACGAGGCGCTGGCCATGCTGGAGGCCACACCGGTCGACCTGGTGATCTCGGACATGCGCATGCCCGGCATGGACGGCGCCCGGCTGCTCGGGCAGATCCGGCGCCGCTGGCCGCGCACCATGCGCATCCTGCTGACCGGCTACGCCGATGTCGACTCGACCGTCGCCGCCATCAACGAAGGCCAGATCTACCGCTACGTCAACAAGCCCTGGGACGACGGCGAGCTGCAGGTCACGGTGGCGCAAGCGCTGGAACGGCTCGAACTCGAACGGGAGAAGGAGCGGCTGGAGGCGCTGACGCACGCGCAGAACGAGGAGCTGCGGCGCTTCAATGCGGAACTCGAGCGGCGGGTCGAGGAGCGCACGGTCGAGGTGACGCAGGCCAACGACAAGCTCAAGCGCAACTACATGACCTCGATCAAGGTGTTCGCCAACCTGATCGAGCTGCGCGGCACGCAGCTGGTCGGCCACGGCCGGCGCATGGCCGAGATGGCGCGCGCGCTGTCCAGGGCGATGGGCTGCAACAGCGAAGACACGCAGGCGGTGTTCGTCGCGGCCTTGCTGCACGACATCGGCCTGATCGGGCTGTCCGACGAGATCCTGGCCAAGCCGGTTCCCAAGCTCAGCGTCGAAGAACTGGCGCTGTACCGCAAGCACCCGATCCTCGGCGAGCAATCGCTGATGGCACTGGACGACATGCAACCGGTCGCGGCGCTGATCCGGGCCCACCACGAGCACTTCGACGGCAAGGGCTTCCCCGACGGGCGCGCCGGCGCCGACATTCCGCTGGGTGCGCGCATCCTCGCGATCGTCGACGCCTACGACGACCTGCTCAACGGGCACATGGGTGCGGCCGGGCTGAAGACGGCGCAGGTGCGCACGCTGCTGATGCACGGCCGCGGCTCGCAGTTCGACCCCGAGGTGCTCGACGTCTTCCTGCACATCAACCAGCCCAGTGCCCCGACGCCGCCGGCGCCGATCTCGATGACCACCGAGCACCTGCAGCCGGGCATGGTGCTCGCAGCCGACATGATCTCGCGCGAGGGCGCGCTGCTGCTCGCGACCGACCACGTGCTGACCGCCGACACCATCCGCCGCATCCGGCAGTACGAACAACGCGAAGGCATGCGCATCGAACTGCGCGTGCGCCCCATGAGGAAAACCTGATGAAAGCATCCATCCTGCTGGTCGACGACGAGGTGCATGTGCTGACCGCGTTGCACCGCGTGCTGCGGCTGCCGCTGCGCGACCGCGCACGCATCGAGCTGTTCAGCGATACGCGCCTGGCGCTGGAGCGTGTCAAGGAACACGCGTTCGACGTGGTCGTGTCGGACTTCAGGATGCCGCACCAGGACGGCATCGCGTTCCTCGGCGCCGTGCGGGCGGTGCAGCCGCGCGCCGTGCCCTTGATCGTCAGCGCCTCGGCCGACGTCTCGACCCTGGTGCGGGCCGTCAACGACGCCCAGGTGTTTCGCTACCTGCTGAAGCCGTGGGACGACCAGGAATTGCTGAACTGCATCGATGCCGCGTTGCGCCGCGCCGGCGAGCTGCGCGAAGAGCACCTGCTGGCGGATGCGACGCGCCTGCGCCAGGGCAGCCTGTCCGCCGCCGAGGCGGAGCGGCGGCGCCTCGAAGCGATCGAGCCGGGCCTGACCCACGTCGACTGGGGCCCGCACGGCGAGGTGCTGATGCCGCCGCTGGACTGATCAGGACTGCGAAGGCCCCTTGCGATCGCGCGCGCCGAACTTCGGCACCAGCATGCCCACCTGCTTGCGGTACAGCTGGTAGCGCTGGCCGAATTGCGCGACCAGGTCGCGCTCCTCGAACCAGATGCCGATCAGGATGTAGCCCGTGCTGCCGGCGGCGAACAGGAAATGGCCCGCCGTCATCTGCGGTGTCGCCCAGAACCCGAGAATGAAGCCGAGGTAGATCGGGTGCCGCACATGGCGGTAGAACAGCGGCGTGTGGAACACCGGCGTCGGGAGCGCCTGGCCGCGCAGGTTCGCCCACACCTGCCGCAGCCCGAAGAGTTCGAAGTGGTTGAGCAGGAAGGTGCTGATCAGCAGCACGGCCCAGCCCAGCCAGAACACGCCCAGCAGCAGCATGCGCACGACCGGATCGGCTACCGACCACACCACCGGCTCGGCGATCGGCCGCCATTGCCACAGCAGCAAGGCCAGCACGGCGGTCGCCGCGAGCACGAAGCTGCTGCGCTCCATCGATTCGGGAATGATCTTCGTCCACCAGCGCTTGAAGCCGCGCCGCGCCATCACGCTGTGCTGCACGGCGAACAGCCCGAGCAGCGCCAGGTCGACGACCAGCGTTTCGACGAGCGGCGCCGCGGTGCCGCTGTCGATGGTCTTGGGCAGCAGCGGCAGGTTGCCGACAAAGCCGATGGCGTAGGTGAAGGTGGCGAGGAAGAAGAGGTAGACCACCAGGCCGTAGAGGGCTGCGAGGATTGCCATGTCGAGTCTCCCATTGCAGAACATTGCAGAAGTTGGTGGGCGGGTCACCGTGCCCACTCGCGGTTGTCCAGAACCTGCGCAATGCGCAGTGCGGCCCGTGCGGCACCGTCGGTCTCCACCGGCCGGTAGCGCACGGGTTCGTGCATCGCGGCCAGCGCGCGCGCGGCCAGTTGATCGGGGTCGAGCGTGGCCGCGTAGTCCATCGAGCGGTCGGCGGCGTAGTTGGCCAGGCGTTGGCGCACGTGCACGCATTGCTCGAAGTGCCGTTGCAGCGGAAAGCTCAGGAACGGCCGCCGCGTGGCCACCAGCTCCATCGTCGTCGACAGCCCGCCCTGCACCAGCGCGAGGTCGCAGCAGGCCAGGTGCTCGTACAGCTTGTGCACATAGGGCCTCAACTCGAGCCCTGGTTGCGGCTTGAACGCATCGGTCGACAGGCGCGGCCCGGTGACCAGGATCAGGCGCAACTCGGGCAGCTCGCGCTTCATGCGCGGGAAGGCCGCCGCGATGCGCTGCAGCAGATGCTCGCCGGTGGCCGTGCCACCGACCGCGGCGATGGCGATCTTTTCATCGCTGCGGTAGCCGTGCTGTGCGCGCAGGCGCTCGGTGTCGGCCAGCGTGCGCGCATCGAACGGCAGGCAGTAGCCGCAGTAGCAGAAGTTGCGATCGGTCCACTCGCGGATGACCGGCAGGCCGGGGCCGAAGCGCTGCTCGCTCACGTCGTCGCGGTTGCCGACGAAGATCGCCGCGTCGCGCAGGTACGGGTAGCGCGCCACATGCTCGATGTCGTCGGCATTGCGGTCGGCGCACAGCGCGGCCTCACGGTCATTGCCAGGCTCCATCGGCAGGCAGCCGACGAAGTCGGTCAGGAAGACATAGGGCTGGCGCTTGAGCTCCGGGTTCTCGTGGTAGTGGTAGTCGACATCCCAGGCCTCGTCGCCGATGACGATGTCGTAGTGCTCGGCCTCCATCAGGTCGACGAAGGTCATGAAGTTGCGGCTCATGATCTCGTCCATCGTGCGCAGCGCGAAGAAGGCCGACAGATCGTGTTCGCCGGCCACCTGCTCGAAATGGCGGCTCTCGTTGGCCAGCCGTTGCGTGATCGGGTGAAGGCGCTCGCCTTCGCACTGCAGGTAGCGAGCGGCCGGGTCGACCGTGAACCAGTCGATCGCGAGATCCGGCTGCAGCTTGCGCAACTCGCGCGCGATGGCCAGGTCGCGCTGCACGTGGCCCAGGCCGATGGCGCTGGAGATGAACAGCGCGCGGCGCGGGCGCGCCATCGCGCGCACCCAGGTGCGCTGGCGCGCCGGCCCGGCGACGAACTCGCGCAGCGTCCGGTTGAAGAGCACCGCGTCGCGCACCGCGGTGACATGCCCGCCGCCGGCGACCGTGAGCATCTTCGAGTCCGGCACCAGCGCGTGGATGTCGCGGCCCTTGGCATGCGGAACGCGCAGGTCACCGTCGCCATGGATCACCAGCGTCGGGCAGGTGATGCGGCGCGCCAGTTCGCGCACGTCGTTGCCCACCCACGCATTGCGGCAGGCGCCCAGCCATTCGGCGCTGGTGGCCCAGCCGTAGTGCACACCGTCTTCATAGGCCTTCGTCGAATGCGGTTCACTGAAGATCGTGCTCATGAACCAGTCGAGGTAGCCGGGCCAGTCGCCGCTGAGCAACTCGCCTTCCATCTTCAGGCGCTGCGCGAGTTTCTCGTCGCTGGGCAGCGAATCGGCGAAGCCGCCGGCGGTGATCACATGCGTCACGCGCTGCGGTTGTTCGGCCGCCAGCCGCAGCACCGTCATGGCCGCGGCCGAGATGCCGACCAGCGCGGTGCGCTCGGCGCCGACGGCATCGAGCACGGCCACGAAATCGGCATGGAAGTGGTCGAAGCTGTAGGCCGCCTGCCCGGTCGGCCGATCGGAGCGGCCGTTGCCGCGGCCGTCGGTGGTGATGACGCGGAAGTGCTGCGACAGGTAGGGCACCGTGCCCTTCAGCATCTGGCTGTGCACGACCTGGAACGACGGCGCAAAGGCGATCCACGGGCCGGCGTCGCCCCACACCGCATACCAGATCTTCACGCCCGCGCGGTCGACGAAGCCCTGCTGCGCCGGCTGCACCGTGTCGTAGGGCGAGGCGTCGGCAGCGGGCACCGACCCGGGCTCGGGCAAGGGGCCGGCGATGCAGTCGAATCGCTCGGGCAGCGGGCGGCGCGGCGTGTTCATGCGCGGCTCCGCGGGCGCCGCGCGGGTGCGATCGGCTCGGCGAGCTTCGCATCCAGCGACTGCAGCAGCCACTGGACGGCATCGAGCGCCGCGCCGTGGGCGAGCGATTCTTCCTTCACGCCGAGCAGGTCGGCGAACTCCATGCCCAGCCAGAACTCCGAGATCCAGCAGGCGATGACCTCGGCGGTGAAGGGCGGGGGCAACTTCGCGCCGGTGGCTTCGTACGCGGCCAGGGCCTCGCGCACGGCACCCAGCACCAGCTTCTTCCAGGCCAGCAGGCGCGGCAGGAACTTCTCGCGCAGGCCGGGGTTGGAGAGGCTGGCTGCCCACAGCTCGGCCTGCAGGCGCACGAAGCCCGACGCCAGGTCGTCCTGGTAGAAGCGCCGCGCGCTGGCCCACTTCTGCGCGAACCCTTCATCGCCTTCGTACATCGACGCCTGGCGTGCCAGCAGCCGCTGGTTCACCGCGTCGAGCACGTCGATCACCAACTGGTCCTTGCTGCGGAAGTGGTAGTTGATCAGCGCATGGTTGACGCCGGCGTCCTTGGCGATCTCGCGCACGCTCAGCGCCGCATAGCCATCGGCCACCAAGCGCCGGAAGGTCGCATCCAGGATGCGCTCGCGGGTCTGGGTCGCATTGCCGTCGTGCAGGCTCAAGCTTGCCGGCCTGGGCTTGCGAACTGCCGTCGTCGCGGGCATGGTCCACCAAGTGGTTTAAACGATCGTTCAAATCTAGGCGAGGAATGGGAGATGTCAAGCTCGGTTTGCTTCACGTCCGCGGACTGAAAGGCGACATTCCGCCGATCGCCGGTGCGCGCGCGGACGCACCGCCTCCCGACCTCGCGCCCCGGATCGACAAGCGCCGCGCCTACGTGGTGCTCAAGCCGATGATGTTCCCTGCGGGCCTGTACGGTGGGAACTCGGCGACGTTCGTCGTTCCGGTCGGGACGCCGGTGCCTACCGGCAATCCGGGCCACAGCACGGTTCACGATTTGAACAAGCCGTTGGCGACTTGCCAGGGGCCGATGTGCCGTTGATCAACGGGAAGGCGTGCCGGCATGCTCGCCGCTCGCGTACTGGCTGCCGCGATCGGAATGAGCGATCGAGCCATCCGCTTGCCCCGTGCACGACGGTCAGATGATGGAGCGGACAACGCCCCCGTCGACTCTCAGTGAAGAACCCGTTGTTCCAGAAGACTGCTCCGAGCACACGTAGACGACCAGATTTGCCACTTCTTCGGTCGTCGCAAAACGATTGGTCAGCGTGGAGGGCCGGGTCGTGTCCAGGAAGTTCTGCTCGGCTTCTTCCTGGGTGCCGCCTCGCTCCTTCGCGGACGCCTTCATCCAGTTGTTCATGATTTCGGAGCGAGTGGGGCCGGGCAGGACGGCGTTGACGGTAACGCCCGTGCCCTTGGCGAGCTCGGCCAACCCTCTGGACACGGCGAGCTGCGCCGTCTTCGTGACGCCATAGTCGATCATCTCCTTGGGAACCGCAATGGCCGACTCGCTGCTGATGAACACCACGCGACCCCACCCTCGCTGGATCATGCCCGGCATGAAGTGCCGTGATGCGCGAACGCCGCTCATGACATTGAGTTGGTACAGGTCGAGCCAGTCGGCATCGTTCTGTTCGAAGAAGCCCTTTGGATATGCCGTGCCCGCATTGTTCACGAGGATGTCGACATCCTTGGCCTGAGCTGCCAGGGAAGCAGATCCTTCGGCTGTGGAGACGTCTGCGGCGACACCGATGAAATCGGCGTTCGGCAGCAGCGCACGCAACTCTGCGATGGCTGTGTCCACGCGTTCCTTGGTACGCCCATTGATGACCACTGAAGCGCCGGCCCGGGCAAGGCCCTCGGCAATAGCCCGGCCGATGCCCGCGGTAGATCCGGTGACGAGGGCCTTTCGGCCGGTGAGTTCGATCCTCATGAGTTCTTCTCTCGGAGAGCACTGTCTGGCAGCAAGGAATGCAGTGTCCCGTTGCACGACACCCGCTGGAAGGCAGGGCGAGCGCATATCGCCTATGCTTTGATCGCATGGACTGGCCTCCTCGCACTCTTTCAATCACCGGTGCGAAAGCGGGATGACACATGCACGACGACAAGCCAACAACACCAGCACGGCACACTGGCGCGCCCCTGCGACGAGATCAGAAGGGCTCTCTGGTTCGACAAACAGGCAAGCTTCTGTGGATGCAATGCTTCGTGCGATCGGTGGAGACAGGCAGCTTCTCCGCAACGGCCCGTGAACTGGGCATCGGGCAGCCCAACGTCAGTCGCCACATCGGTTCACTCGAATCGCACCTCGGTCTGCGCCTGTTGCAGCGGACAACGCGCAAGCTGTCTCTGACGATCGAGGCGGAGCGCTACTACATCGAGGCCAGGCGTGCGCTGGACACGATCGACGAGGCGGAATCAGTGGCTCGCGACGAAGACGAGCCCCGGGGGCTGTTGCGGGTCAGCTGTTCGATGGTCGTCGGTTTGCTGCATGTGCAACCGTTGATCGCGCCGTTGCTCGCCAAATACCCGCATCTGGAAGTCGAGCTCCATCTGTCCGACGAATACGTCGATCTCGTCGCGGAGCGCTTCGACCTGGCTGTGCGCGTCGGCACCTTGAAGAGCAGCGGGCTGGTTGCACGACAGGTTGGCGTGTCGGAGCGAGCTGTATTCGCCAGCACGGAATACCTCGAACGCCATGGTGAGCCGGCCACGCCCCAAGACTTGATGCAACACGAATGCCTGTTGAACACCCGATTGCCCACTGGAAGTCTCTGGCCCTTCCTGGGCGGCGAGATCAATGTTCGTGGCCGCTACCGGCTCAACAACAATGAGGCGGTCGTGAACGCGGTGCGCCAGGGCCTGGGCATCGGCCTCGCACCGGCCTGGATCTTCGAAGAGGATCTGCGCGCCGGCCGCGTCAAGGCGCTGCTGCCTCAGCACCCGCTGCCCGCCGGGGAAGTCCATCTGGTCTACCCGGAGCGCCGACTGATTGCCAAGCGAACGCGGATCTTCATGGACGCGATCGACAGTGCCTTCGCCGGCAAGGCAGCCGTGCAGCCCGGCTACCTTGATAGCCTCCGAAACGCCGGGCTCTCGCCAGCCGGTCAGAAACGGGGCACGTGATTCGTTGAGTGCTGGAGGTCCGAGACGTTGCTGCATGCAGGCGCTCGCAAGCTTGGCTCACTGCTGCTCAGCGTTGGACGGCCGAGACCGGCAGACAGCCGTGCCCTCCGCCCGCCGCTCACCCGGCGGGCCTCGCTGGCGAACACGTAGGCGTGATGTGGGCGGGCGCAGCCGAGCACGGCGACGACCCGACCGAGGGCCGTGTCGGTTCCGGCTCGCATGTCCATCGGCTCGACCGACAGCCACAGCGCATCCACTCGGATCACCTGAGCACCTCGCGTAGCCAGGTCGCACACTCCGCTGCGGCGCTCACAGGCCAGGCAACCGAGACGTTGACCCCGCTGCGTTGAAGTTCGATGCGGATGTCGGGCTGCGGCTTCGGGGCGGGCAGTTGCGGGGGGACGAACTCAGGGGCCGGCGGTGCAGACGTCGTCGAGGTCGGTAACGGGGCGAGCAGCGGCGCTCCGCGCTGCTCTGCCTCGTTCACCCATCTGCGCAGCAGGTTCGCATTGATGCCGTTGGCCATCGCCACGGCTGCGCTCGACATGCCAGGTTGCTCGCAGGCCGCCACGAGCTGCGCCTTGAACTCGGCGCTGTGCTTGCGCCTTCGGCGGCGGCCTGCCGCCTTCACTACAGTAGCGTCCACGTGTCCACGGAGAAGTTAAGTGGAGTAGAGCCTCCTATGGCTGCGAGCTCAGATCAAGATGACTTGGCCGGACGCATACGTCGAGGAACCAGCGGCGCTCGGCGGGAGTGGCGCCGCGCGGCTTGGTCGTTGCGATGCCGAAGGCATTTCCCCAGCCTTGATGATGCGGAGTGGTGCACACCCTGGTAACTTGATCTTCCAAGTAGGGCTAGGAGGCGACCCTTTTCTTGATCGCCCAGGCGCTCAGATCATAAGAACCACGACAAAGGGATGCCATGCCGCGCACAGGCAGTGAGACCCGCTCGATCTCTACTTTCAAATCTCCTCGTTTTGGAGTCGTTGCTGCCTGTCTCGTTATGAGCGCTTGCACGACGCTTGTGACTGCGCCGGTTCGGCCGGATGTCGCCGTGCTCAAGCAGGGCATTGCTTGGGGCGAGTCTTATGACTACCTAGTGCGCGCCAGGACCAATATCTTGGCAGGTCAGGCAACGCTGGATTCGTTCAATGACGTCACGCTGGGCGCTGTCGGTGTTGGCACCGGCGGAGCGGCAGTGACGACTCTGGCGCGCGGCTCCGCTGACTCCATCCTCGGCCTACTCACGCTGGGCGGTCTCGGCTACTCATTGAACCAGGTCTCGACCCCACAGGTTCAACTCGACATCTACAAGGCCGGGCTCAAGCGACTGCTGTGTGTAGAAAGAACCGGCAAGCGGCTGAACAGCGCTACAACCTACACGCGACAAGCGCTGCCGCAATGGCAAGATGAACTCGACCGGGCTCTGAGCAACCTGTCGATCGATATCTCCTACGGGAAGGCCGCGCTGAGGGCGGATAGCACTGATGTCGCCCTCCGCGAGCAACTCACATCAGCGCAGGTGTTTGTCGCACAGGCACATACGCTGCGCCTCGATGTCGTCAAATACTTGCAATCAACGGATGTTCCGTTCGACATGTACCTGGCCGTCGATCGAGTCGTGACGGAGCTCAATGATCAACTGCGTGCACGAGCCGCGAAGCCCGACGACGTGGCCAAGCTCGGTGACAACATCATTGGCTTCAAGAAGGCTCGGCAGTTCGAGACGCCATCGACCGCGACGACGTCTGTTGATGGAAAATTGCCTGACGGAATCACAGTGGCGGGGCACGCAGCTATCGCCGACACGATCCTTAGTGACACCAAGCGTCTGGCGGAAGTCATGGCCGTCCTTCAAAGCTTATTGCCCGTGGCAGGCTACGAAACGACGGAAGCGCTCGAAGCGTGTTTCAGCAACTTGCCGACGCAGGGATTCTTCACAGCAACTCCCAGCGGGCCTATCAACTTGACCGTTGGGCAAGATCCCTACACCTTGACAATCGACACCGACGCGAGCGCGATCGAATTGAGCTTTGCTGGCACGACGCCCACCGCGCAAAACCTGTTGGTATCCAATCCGAGCGGGACGATCTACAGTTTTGCCGCGCCGGCGAACGCCGAGGAAAGGTCGTATATCATTTTCTTCCATCGCAAGAGCGAGACGCAGCGTTTGGGACCGAACTTCGAGATCAAGGTGACTCGTGTTGCCGCGAAGCTTGGCGACAAGCCGGTCGTGAAGGGAGGTGGGGTCGCCAACAAGCCGGGCAATCAATCGCTTGATTTTGGAAAGAAGCTGGTCCTGCTTGGACTCAATGCCACGGGCGTTGTGATCAAGGACGAGAGAGATCAGAATTTCATCACGCGCGTCCAGAAGCTCAATGTCTGCGTTGGTCTTCCCGCAGGAGACGGTTCGCTCAAGGACGATCTGATTGCGAAACTGAAAAAGAAAAATGCTGTCAACTCTGTAGGCGAATGCCCAGGAGACCTTGATATTGCTGCTGGTCCAGCTGTCAATAAGGCTCCCATTCCGTCATCGCCTGTGATTGCGGCTCCAAAGGCAGTTGCCCCACCAGCTTCTGCCGCCAGCAAGTGATACACCGGGCCGCTTGCCCGGTCCACGACGAGGGGGTTTTCATGCCAACTGTCATCCCGCGAGTTGCCTCGCATTCCTTGTCGACTCATGCCTTTCGACGTGCGTCCAGGGAACGGGGTCCGAAACGCTTCTCTCCGAGCGGCGCTGGAACACTGGCCTTACTAGGTGTCGCCGTCCTCGTCCTCGGACTAGTGTAGTGCGCTCGAATTAGGGGAACTTAATTTCTGAAGCAAACTCCATCCTCGACGGGAGGTTGGAAGCATGCGAGTCGCGGCSGAGATCAAGTTGGATGGGGAAGTGCAGCGGGAGCTGCAGGCGCTGAGCCGRCGAGGAAGCGTGCAGGCGCGGGTRCAGCAGCGGGCGAAGATCATCTTGTTGGCGGCGCAGGGCCTGCAGAACAAGGAGATCGCGRCGCAGGTGGGYCTGGACCGCCGGCAGATCGCCTTGTGGCGACAACGCTTCCTCGAAGGGGGCGTGGCCGCGCTGATGCAGGACGCGCCGCGTTCGGGGCGCAAGCCCAGCGTGACGACGCCCGCGATGGAGTCGCGCATCGTCGAGTCGACGCTGCACGACAAGCCCATTGCCGCCACGCACTGGAGCACGCGCACGTTGGCCGCGCAGCTCGGAGTGGGCCCGACGACGATCCGCCGGGTCTGGCATCGCAACGGCCTCAAGCCGCACCTGCAGACGACGTTCAAGCTCTCGCGCGACCCCCGCTTCAAGGACAAGCTGGTGGACGTGGTGGGGCTGTACTTGAACCCGCCAGAGCGCGCACTGGTGCTCAGCTGCGACGAGAAGAGCCAGATCCAGGCGCTGAACCGCACGCAGCCGGGCCTGCCGATGAAGGCCGGACGCGCGGGTACCGTCACCCACGACTACAAGCGCCACGGCACGACCACGCTGTTCGCCGCGTTGAACACGCTGGACGGCACCGTGATCTCGATGTGCCAGCAACGCCACCGGCACGAAGAGTGGTTGAACTTCCTGCGCCTGATCCAGCGGCGCACGCCCAAGCACCTGACGCTGCATCTGATCGTGGACAACTACGCCACCCACACCCACCCGCAGGTGCAGGCGTGGCTGGCCAGGCACCCGCGCTTCGTCATGCACTTCACGCCCACCACCGCCTCCTGGCTGAACATGGTCGAGGGCTTCTTCCGCGACATCTCCGAGAACCGCATCAAGCGCGACAGCTTCACCAGCGTCGCCGAGCTGGAGTTGGCCATCGACCTGTACATCGCCCACCACAGCGCCGACCCCAAGCCCTTCATCTGGACCGCCAGCGCCACCGACATCCTCGCCAAGGTCACCCGCGCCAAGGCAGCTCTCGATCGTGTCGCTAAATAGGTTCATTCAATTCAAGCGCACCACACTAGGAAGCTTCGACTCAACGTCATTCCTTTCCCCGCCCGCAAATCTTGTAGACAGTAGACCGCCTTCAGCGTGCCGAACACATGCTCGACCCGTTGCTGTCATAGCCGCTATCGTATCGGGTGACAGCCAGTTGCCCGAAGCGGGTGTCCAACGTGCTGAACCCGAATTCGACAAATTCAGCGTGTGCGGCCGGCGAACTTGCTGGCGGCTTAATGAACCCGCAGCACCTCAAACTGCTGTCGGATTGGAGCGACCTGTATCCACACCTCATCACCCTCGCATTTGCCCAGCATGGCCCTGCCCAACGGGGCTTCGCTGCTGATGACCTGAACGAGTTGAGCGCCGCTGACCAACTTCATGCTGCCCCCATCAGGGCCGAGAAAGAGCTGTTGCTGCTTGTCGGCGGAATCGACTAGGCAGACCAGCGCGCCGAGCTGTATACCTTTGCTGGCGTCGTAGGGGCGCGGGCGGAATTGGCGCCAATTGGCCATCGCCTGGCGGGTGGCGTCGGCGCGACGAGCTTGGCCGCTGGCCAGGTAGGCAGCTTCGAGACCCAATGTGTCGTATTTGTTTTCGGCGACGCTTTCTTCGTGAGTCGCCGTTTCATGGGCCGCCCGCGCTGCCTGTTCGGCTTGCAGCAGGTCTTCCGCGAGCCGTTCCAGCACCTGCTGCTGGAGCAAGAATTTATCCATGATGAAACCGCGAGGCATCTCGAACAAGCGGGGTCAGATCTTGATTATGAAGGGCTCCGCCAGCTGTCGACGCTTCTGTTGGCTGCAGGTCAACGTCAGCTATGGGCACGAAGCTGCCGCCAGCCAGGCGCCGACCAACGGCTGCTCGTGGTCGGGACTACCTGTTCGTAGTCGGGCCAGACAACGGACATTCGGTTTGATTGCGAAATTTCTAACGTCAGCAGTCGGCAGGGTCTGCGAAGGGGTAGTCCCGGCCACAAACGGTCGGACGCCCTCGCATCACATTGCCGCCACTCAATTCCTGAGGCCGACTGGCCAAGTCTGGGCTCAACACAGCGAAAACCGGCTGCCCGGCCGACAGCCGAACTGGCGCTGTCGCCGGGGCTATATTAAGAGGTCGCACTGCGCTCGTCACGTCGACTGCTACCTCTCAAATTCCACTGTAGTTGACGATCGACGCTTGACGAAGGGTATGAAGACCCCCGACAAACTGATCCAAAGCGGTTCAATGCGACTCTGCAGTGCGGCCGTGGTGATCGCGGTCATAGGGCGGTGCTGAAAATGCGTGCGATAACGATGTTGATCTCCCATACGACAAGCCCTGGCCTGACCACTTTCCAGTGCCATACCGCTGAGCTTTGCGCCGAGTCAACGGTCGCTAAAAGGTTCCTTGGTGCGGCTAGCCTGCGCTGCGTGGCCTGAAAAAATCAACTTTCGTCCTCAGTAGCAACATATTGAAACGGGGCTTCGTCGGCGCCATCGATTGGTGATGCAGCACGAAGTTCTCCACGCCAAAAGCGCCTCAGCCGGATAAGGTCCATCAAAATCGGACCACTGAATCCTATCCATTTATAGCCGTCTGCCCCACTGATAGACATGCCGGCGTTGGCGACGGCCTTGCCTGCAGCGAACTCGTGGACTACCGCTGCAGACCCTTCGACTCGAAGCTTCGTTCCTTTCGACAGTCCCATTAATATTGTTGCCGGCGCTGCGAATCGGATACTACTAACTACCACCCAATTAAAATTCCAACCGGGTGATTTTCGTAAATTCAAAGCGACTTCAAAAATATTCGACATGGATTGCACATGGCTTTTTGCGGCCCTGATCACAAGACCGCCAGAGCTTCCAAAACTAAACTCGAGCGCCGCGATCGCGTTCCCGGCCTGCGGCACCGACCCTCCTCCCGCGCGTGCACTTCCGTCCGCATCAATTTGGACCGCGGTAGTTCCCTCGCTGGTAAATTCGTAGAACCCACGAGTGCCTTCTTCCAGCTGAAATGTGGTGGCAAACTCGTTGATGCTCCCGCGCTTCGAAAATACGCCGTTCGAAAACTCGCCAAAATCACCGAGGGCCAGTGGGTTACCCGGCTCCCAAACAGCATGCCGACCCAGTTCTCGACGGACCGATGACGTGTACATTTTTTCAATAGTCATGTAGATTTCTCCTGTTATTATGTAGGCTGCGATAGTCTGTTCCTATACTGGGGCAGCAATTCATCCTGAGCGCCTTGGATGTGCCACTGCTTTAGGACGTAGGATATTCCAACCCAAAGCATGTTGGACAATTCCTGAATACCGTTAACCACCCCCTCGATCTTCTCTCTTTCATGGCAATCTTGAATCTCAAGTAGGGTCCGACTTAGGCAATACTTCCTTCGCTCTATTTGCGGGGGGTGGGTCGACAAAGGGCTTCGCGGAACGTACGCTCCCGTAACCATTACATCGGCGGCGGCCTCTAGAAGGTGCATCAATGTGAAGTAGATATGGACGGCCGCATAACTCGTGGCGATATCTATACCACCCATTTTGCCAAGCCTCATGACCGCTCCTACACTCAGGAGGTCTGCGTTCATTTCCGAGGATATGCTCGCAAGTGCATTTAGGACAGCAGCCCGAGCCTCATCTTGATCCGCAAAGGTGCCTTCGGTTCGGAAAGCCAAAATTCCAGCGTCCTCGAGAATATGTCCGTATTCGTGAGCCAAAATAAAGGCATATATCTGGCAAAGCAATGAGCCAAATATGTCACTTTCCGACGCGGAGCTTTGCTTAAAAACACCCCTTGGTTGGTTCGTCAGATTCTGAACGATGACCCGAGCTTTTCCATAGTCACCCAATAAAGCGCCAGCGACAGCTTCTAGCATTCCCGGATACTTATCGTAAACATGGTCAGCCGTGGATGGGTCGTCCCATTTCACTTTGCTGAGTTCCAGCACTCCATCATCTACTGCCTCAAGTGGCACTGCCGCAACAAAAGCGCCAACGGCAATGCGAATATATTCAAGCAGGCCAGGCTGGAAGAGAATTGCGTATCTTGGCCTCCCCGGTATTGCCAGGACAAATGCATTGGTGCCGTGCCCTGGCCATTCTCCCAACAGTGGCCTTTCGTAGGGGAGTTTCTGCCATCCAATGATCTTCTCCAACTGGTTTGCCAGTTCCCCAAAAACCGTCTGCAGAAATGGATGGTCATACCTCGAACTGGTACGGAACGGATCTTCATCCGAACGGTTCGGAGCGGAAAGTCCAAGCTTGGCAAACTCTTCGAGTTGCGCGGCTTCAAGCCACGCAACGTCCTTATCGTTCGCGCTTGTCATGCGATCACTCCGTCAATGCCGAAGTCCAAAGGTTAGCAAGATTTGATAGCGGATTTCCAGCAGTCGCCTGAGGGACAGAGCACCGAGGCGTCGCTGCAGCACAGTTCAGTCGCCATCCGCGAAATGCAGGCGATCCAGACCCGAATGTGCGCTCACAAAGGGTAGAGCGGTAGGTGGGATGGCAACGGCGCGGAAGGCCGCTCGGGTCCGGCCCCCCGGAGCGGCACCGCGCCCGTGTCGCCAGCGTCGACGTTGTACCGGCCTGGGCCGCGTCGACCATCGCTGAGCGTCAACTTCCACGCCTTGTCGCCGAGCTCGAAGCTCATGTACAGGGCGCCCTGGATCACCTTATCCTTGCCTTGCAGGACTGTCTGTGTCGTCGCCATTTCCATCTCCTTTGCGGTGAGGTTGGAAATCCCGTTCTAGCTCAACGGGTGTCGATCGGGTGGTCCTGCGTAGCATCTTTGGAGGATGAGCACCTTCGAGTGGCAGTCGGCCTATGGCGGCTGGACTTTCAAACCGGTCGTTGGCGTGGTGATTTCTTGGCCGATCGTATGACTGGAAGTGGCCGACTGTGCCCCCTTCGTCCGTCGCCCTGCAAGCGGTCGCCCAGCGGAGACGGTATGACGTCCGACAGACTGCTCTCGAGCGAGGCGGCGAACTTACACTGTCGGCCATAACCGGTTCTCCGCCAACGGCGGCTCTCGGGACTCCAACTCAGGAACGCCCCACGCGATCCCCATCAGTGGTCAAGCCGAAGCCTTTGCAGCCGTGGGTCCAGCGGGACCCATGCCGGCGATGACCGTGGAGGAGGCGAACAACCGTGCAGCTTCACGCCTAGTCTTACTGTGTCACTAAAATCGTGGCACGATACGCAACTCTTCATTCTTCAGACGAGGAACGATGGGTGCGAGCGAACGGTTTGACGAGTACATGGAGCACCTGGCGCAAGGTCTGGGGCATTCGGACCGCCATGCGGGGCTCAAGGGGTATTGCACGGGGCTGATGCTGCCGCTGTCGCGCAAGAGCGTGGAGCCGATGGCCGCGCGGGTGGATCCCGTGCATGCGAGCGCCCGGCATCAAGCGCTGCATCACTTCGTTGCCAAGGCTGAATGGTCCGATCGAGAGATGCTGCGCCGGGTCTGCCARTGGGTGGTGCCGCAGATGGACTTCAGCCRAGGCGGCTGGTGGATCATCGATGACACCGGGTTCCCGAAGAAGGGCAAGCACTCGGTGGGCGTGACCCGTCAATACTGTGGGATGCTGGGCAAGCAGGACAACTGCCAAGTGGCGGTGAGCGTGTCGCTGGCCTGCGATCAAGGCAGTGTTCCGGTGGCGTGGCAGCTCTATGTGCCCGAGGACTGGGCCGCGGACCCGGTGCGACGGCAGCGGGCCGGTGTGCCCGAGG